>NZ_JAKEDR010000066.1 GCF_023653455.1 Paraclostridium ghonii | reverse complement strand
AGCGTATATAATATGCAAGTGGTTTTATAAAATTTATTAAAAAACTTTTCGACAAAATAAAAAAGAGTAGATTTCTCTACTCGAAATAAATATTATCTAAATCGTCTATACTGTCTATATCGGCGTGTACGGCGTTGTAAAGATGAATCGGAAATTGCTCCCAATATTGAACTCCGTACTTCCTAAAAAGCTTTTCTTTAGCAGTTACATAATAATAGCTCTCTGCACTCACTCGTTCGCCTGCAAGGTCTGTTAATCTAGCTTTTAATAGTTTTACTAAAGATGCAACATTTTTTTGTCTTAAGCCAATTAAATCCTTCGCTTCATCCATTTGTTTTTGAGTTTTTTCCATTTGCTTTGCATGTCTTATTTCCTGCTCAGTTATAATATCTTTAATATTGTAAACTTCTTGCTTTATTTCCTCTTGAAAATTATTCATATATTCAACTAAAACTGTACTTGTAGCCTTTGTTGCCGCCGCTACACTCTCTTGAACCATCCGAGCCAATAAATCCATATCTTGAACTTTTTTATCTGTAGTTAGTTCATTCTTTTTCCCCTTAGCTTTCATTTCAAACACTCCTTAAAACCTGTTTTTTTTATTAATTGTGAACTAACTTAAAGATAACACATTTCAAAATAAAATTAAATAAAAAAAATGGTTTAAAAAATAACATTTAAATGTACTTAAGTACTGTATCTATGTAATTATTAAGCTTTTGACTCTTAAAACAAACATACTTTATTTTTTCCAATTTATGGTTTTTATTGATTATATCACATTCATTAAAATAATCTACATATTCAGTGAATTTTATTTTTAAAGTTGTCCCATAGTACCTGCTTAATTCTCTCCCTGTAAGAATATAAACTATTACATAGTCTAACCTATTTTCATCAAGCTTGTTAAGTTCCTTGAATAACTTAGTTTCTTTGTAATTAAAATTTTTACTATCCTCTAAAGTACACAATTTTTTATCTTCAAATTCACCAATAGCCTTTAGATCATAAAAGTTAGCCTTTTTAATCTTTTTTAATAAATCCCTCATAAATCCCCCTTTGATTTATCGGTTACTATTTTAAATGTAAAAGTTACTATCAAAAATTGCATATAGTAACCACTTTAGTAACTACCTATAAGCATTGCAAAATCTACATTATTTGAACTAATTTTATATAGGTTACTAAAGTTACTATATTTTTGCCATAGCACTATGCTTTTTATTTATATATAGTAAAACCCTTAAATTGCTTACAATAAGGCTCTACTATATTAATATATTAGTAACTTTAGTAACTATATTATATATATATTTATATACTTAAGTATTTTCAATAGTTTTAGAGGTTACTATTTTTAAAAAAATTATAGTAACCACTTAGTAACTTTTAGTAACTATTTTAGTAACTTTTAAATTTCTTCCCATTCTATATTTGGATTTAGTATAGGCATATCTAAATTTGTTAAGGCTTCTTTGTTTAAAAAGTAGCATCTTTTAGCTTTACCATTTAGCTTAACAACTTTATAGTATTCTTTATTATCTCCACTTACATACTTTGATTTAGTAAGCATCTTTATAAAAGACTTACAATCTATTTTAAGTTGTTTCCCCCTGCTTCTATAATAGCTTTCAAGTATTGGATAGATGGCTTTTATATCAAGCTTTATAAACGTTCTATCTGTTTTATAGTGATAATCTTCTTCTATTCCATTTTTGCTACCTGCTAAGTCGTCAATAGCTTCTAATATTTCATCATATACTTGCTTAGTTGCAAATTCCCCATCTAATACGTTCTCTTTAAGATTTTGATATATTAGTTTGCCAACTTGTTCCGAACTCTCTAAATTGATTTCATTACCTCCTATACTATTAAGGATATGTTTAACTGTTATATATCCAAGTATTGTATTGTTAAAAGTTGACTGTATTCTAGGGTGTATCTTGCTTTCTTGTTTGAAATCGCTCTCGATGGCTTCTAGGACTTTATTTAAGCTATCCGCATTATAGTTGTTCATAATATAAAGATATATTTCTAATCCTAAACTCTTTAAGGCTTCTTTTCCTTCTTTGGTAATAAAGTAATTACCATGATTTATTATTTCTTCTGTCATATCATTGCAGCTAAACCAAATTATATTACATCTGTTCTTTAATGCCGTTTCGTCTAGTGCTTCCTCGCCTGCTATTACTAAACTTGAATTATATTTATATGTCTTAATCCCTTGATTTTGTGTTCCTTTTATTACTGTAGATTCTCCTGTTACTGATCTAATTGTGTTTGATAGTAATTGTCTTTGAAACTCACTACTTTGTGATGGTTTAACTTCATCAATTATAGTAGTCATATAAGTATCATTCATAGCTCTTAAAAGTCCGTGCTTCATTATTGCACTAAAGACTAGAGTGTCATTATCCAAACCAAGTAAAGGTCTTGTTATATTGTCAATTGTAAAGGATTTTCCACTTCCACTCTCCCCAACATAACTTGTAACATGAACATTTATTCCTTTTGCTTCTCTATAGATGCTATTAAACATATTAGATACTAAACTTCCTACTATATTATAACAATTTTTAGGTGTATTGAAGCTAAATAAGTGCTTTGAAAGTTCAATAGCTTGCTCTTTAGTTAGTCTTTTAGTGTTAGTATAATCTATTTGAGTTATGTGATTATCGGCTTTATAATTTGTGTCAATTTTTCCATCTGATAAAACTGCTCCACTTGGAGTTATAAGCATCTTTTTATCGTCTATATCCCTTATGCCTGTAAGCAAATATTCGTTTCTTTTTTCAAGTAAGAAGTATTTATTAACCCATGCCTTAAAAGTATTTAGGTCCTTTGGTTTCCCATCGAAGTAAAATCCCATGTTCATGAAACTATTGAAGTTTTTCGGATCTAAGAATATTTTATTACTTTTACCTTTAATTGTTTTCTTTTCTCCCAAGTTTGAAGTGATTACAAGTTCTATCATTTCTTCATCAGTATCTATATTTTCAACTCTTACAAGACTTTCAACATTAAAGTTTGTTAGATATATCCTTTCAGTAGTTGTATTCCCCTCTTTATCAGTCTTAGTAAATGTTTTGTATATCCCCTTGAAATTTTGTTGAAGTTCTAATGTATTACACTCGTCAAGCGTTCTATTGACCTTCTCAAGGATTATTTTACGTACATCCTTAGTTGATAACCCTTCCTTGAATTTAGCGTCTATAAAGTCCGATATATCGGCTTTTTCGCCTATATCAATTATCTCTTTTAATTTTAGATTCTTAAAGGATTTAACATTTTTTATAAGCCTTTTTCTAAGATTGCTTAAATGTGTTTTCCCAGCCGTGTCATTATCATTTAATACAACTAATTTCCCACCATACAAAGGCTCTAAAACTTCATCGTCAACCGAATTTATCTCTCTACACGTAGTTGCGACAAATCCCAACCTTCTCATATTATCAGCGTCTTTTTCGCCTTCAGCTATAAAAACTTCTTTGTTTTCATGTATATTTTTAAGTAGCATCGGCATATTATAAAGTAAGTTATGTTTTTCGTGGTCTTTTCTAAAGTCAAGTGAGTAGTAATCGCCCTTATCGATTATATTCGCTTGTCTAAATTTCTTTTTGCAAGTTTCTTTATTTTTATATTTAAGTCTTGCAAGTACTGGATCATTGTCTTTATTTTTGTAAAAGTATATTCCATCTAATTTAAAAGAATCATCTGTAAAGTGAACACTCTTATCCTTCTCTATATATTCTTTAAGTTTATCAAGTTTATCTTTTTCAATCGTTATTGGAAGTCCTAAAATATCTATAGCTTTTTTAGTAGCTTCTAGTGTGTCCATCCCATCTTTATTCCTTATAAAATCTATTAAATCTCCACTAGCACCACAACTAGCCGTAAAACATTTGTAATGACCTCCCTTTATACCCATCGAAGGGTTTTTATCTTTATGAAAAGGACATTTGCATTGATTGTTTTTTATATCTGTTCCATAGTGTTCAATAATTCTTATTAAGTTATCACTATCCCCTTTTAATACTTCAATAGCTTCTAATAAATTTAAATTTGACATATTTACCCCCTCTTAAAACAAATAATTTAGTTGAATAAATCCTTTACAGGGACTTTTAAAATATCTTCTAACATTATAGCTTCCTCAATCGAAAACGAACGCTCTCCCCTCTCTTTGCGGCTATATGCTTGTTGAGTAATTCCAAGCCTTTCAGCCATTTCCTTTTGAGTGATATTTAATTTTTCTCTGTATATTTTTATATTGTTCATTCTATCACCCCTTCCTTAAGTCTATGTAAATATTATACACCAAAACGGTGTTCAATTCAACGCTTTACATGGAAATATATTACTATTTTCTACATTAAAAAAGAAGGTTTTACCCTTCTTTACACATATAATAAATGAATTATTTTATTTATATTTATAATCTTCCTGTCACAGTTTTAGCCCAAATAACTCTATGTATATAATCTTCGTCTATTTCAAACTTAATGCAAGTACCATATTTTTGGATATCAATAATTTCATTTATAATTTCAAGAAATTGGCTTGGTGATAATTTTGTAGATGGCGCTACTTTTCTAGCTAATTCTATTTTTTCTTCTTCTCTCATACTTTTTCTCCATTTCTAAATAAAAATTATATTTCATTAATGTTTTTCAAATACTCTCTTGCCTCATAAAACAACATTTTGTAAATATATGAAGCTGATAAATCTTTGTCTATCCAAACCACTTCAAAATCGTATCGAGCCTTATATGCCATTAACATTCCTACGAATCCATTGCTATTCATCTTACTTGGTTTATCTTCTCTGAAAAATCCTCTTAATGCCTTGTCGTAGCCTTGTGAATCTTCTATTAATAGTATTAACTTAATCCCATTTTTTTTTGCTCTTTCAAGTTCCCTTATAAATCTATTCTTCCCTTCACTATCTCTGTTATCTGTTAAGTTGCCACATAACTCTGTTAAATTAGCTTTTCTTTCAACAACAACTTTATCTTCAAAACTTATAACTTTTCCACTTTGAGTTTTTACCGCAATTGAATAATCTCCTGTTTTAAGTCCTTTATCTTTTATGTAATAGTCAATTTTATTTTTTTGCCAAGTATCGGCTATATGAAGCCAACTTTTTTCCCTGCTATCGACTATCATTTTTATTTGACAATTATTTATATTTATACTCATTTTCTACTCAAAATCCCCCTAAAAATGGTCTTTACTGACCAAAATAACTGACATGATTTTTTTCATAATCAGCCAAACCATTGATAATAAGCCATTTATTAAACAACGACATAAAACTACCTATTTTATGGCGTTATTTTCATGCTATTTTAACAAATTTTCATCCTCGTATATATTCCCAATTATTTTATTAATCTCAAGTTCACTAAAAAGCATATGTGCATTTTTATCATTGTCAATACAATAAGCTCCATCGTAAAACTTTACAATTCCTGTAAATTTTATTGTTTCAGTCACATAATCATATTCTCTTTCAACTATATCACCCTCATATATTTCTTTTCCGTTTTTATCTTTTAATCCCGTATATTTCATTAGTTTAAAATTAAATATTTCTCTGATTCCACACATACCTTGTTCGTATGCAGTTACTCCTTCATGGTCAAAACATATCGCTAATGTGTTATTTAAACATTCACTATTTTTAATCATCATTCTATTGTCTAAATCCCACACTCTAAATTTTAATTCTCTCATACTCAAACCCTCCTAAAATTACTTTATAAGTGCCAGTAATACAATTATGTCTACTAGCACTTTATTTTTTATTGTTGAACTTGCATTTTACTGTATCCTTCATACATTACCTTAAAAGCTTCATTATTAAAGTTTGATTTATTAAATCCCTTACCTTGTATATGCTTATCTACTGCTTCTTTATCGAATCCTTTTGACTTAGCTATATCATACACTTTTTCAAGTAACTCATTCTTAACCTGCTTATTGGCATCAGTTCCACTTACGGCGTCAAAACTGTCACTTTCTACTATATTAAGAAGCTGAACATATAAGTATCTAGTCTGATATGTTTCAACACCTCCTAAACTTTGCATATCATTTGCACCTTTTAAATTTAAGTCCCGCATTGGACTTGTGAATGTTATTTGCTCCGTTGGATTATCTCCATTTATTAAAACCATCTTAGCTAGATCGTTGTCAAATGTTACTATAGTGCATAAATTCGCTTCCTGTAGTAATTGAGTTGCAGGAACTAAAAAGTCCCCTAACTCAAAGTATTTAAAGTTTGCAAATTTGTTATGACCACTTTTTTTAAGTTCTAATTTATGGAACTTAACCCTTACTTCCATTAATTTACTATAAATATTACTTTCCATTTTATTTACCTTCCTTTATTATTAAATTTAGTCTTAATCTAGCCAATAACTGCTTCTTCTGCTTTACACTTAGCATATTCCAAACCCTCATTCTCATTTGCTTTATCCCCCTACTTTATAAAAGTTTGTTCATACCACTCTGCATCTTCTATTAAGCTTTCAATCATTTGTTGCATACGTTCAAGGTGTCTATCTTCATTCCTGTACTTTTTGTATTCTAATCTAACTTTAGAATCTTTTTTGCTAGCCTCTAAATCGCTATTCCAAGTAATTTGTGCTAGTTCTAAGTATTTAACTTGTATTTCATGTCTTCTTTTTACTATCCAATCCAATTTATTTTTCATTTGACCTCCTTATCGGGTACTAGAGCCTTTCAAACTCTAGCACCAATATAAATTTTCTAATTCTTGTTTCAATTCTCTTAAATCGTCTTTTATCCATTCAGCGTCTTGCTTTCTATTATTTAAAGTTGCCATTGTCAACTCATTTTCTAAATCTTTTATTTCCCCTTCTAGCTTATTTGCTCTCTTCCAATCAACGTATTTCTCTGTTTTCATTTTATCACACCCCTTCTTATAAATCCCAGCTATTAGTACCAAATTTATAGTTTTTATTTAGCTCCTCTAATTCCCACATTTCTAAATCTTCGTCAATCTCTTCCTCTTCTTCTTCAAAGCTATATGGGTCAATATTTAAAGTATCTTTTATCCTCATTTCCCTAAACCCCTTTCTATTCTCTTTTTTAAGAGGCTTTCAAGTTCCTTTACTTCTTCTATATTGCCTTCTTGTTTTGCTTCCTCTAATCTATCTTTAATTGCTTCCTCTACCCATTGTCTACTCATTCCCAAAACCCCTTTCTTTTTGTTTAACTTTATATCTCTATTATAACCTATTTTATATTAAATATGCAAGTTATTTATTGAAAAAAATTGCACATTTTTATTTAAAAAGAAGATTATAAAATCTCCCTAACAAAATCAATTACATCCAAGTCTAATATATTAGCTATTTTTATAATTTCATCAAACGTAAATGAGTTTTCTCCATTTTCTTTCATGTGATAACTTCTAAGAGATATATCTAAAGCCCTTGCGATATGCTCTTGACTTAGCTTTTGTTCTTTTCTAAGCTCTTTTAATCTATCTAAGTTCATTTTTTACCTCCTTGTTTAATTTTTATATATAATAGTATATGCAAAACGCTTAAAATATGCAACTTTTTTCATTAACAATTATTCATATCTAAAAATAAAAAAAATAGCCGACACCTCTGCCGACCACTTTATTAAGTGTAATCTCAATAAAATTTAATCTACATTTATTATATAATACTAAATAAAAAAAATCCTATAGCGTATAATAGTAGAGCTATTACACCAACTACAACTATACATCCACTACAACCACTTGCTTTATATTCTTTAGTCGCCTTATATGTCCTGTATACCTTCCAATTCTCTTCAAATTCAAGGTCTAATGTAATTGCATCACCTTGCTTATTTAAACGATTATATATAGGTTTATACTTGTTTATCATATATGTTTCAGCGATCATTGCATCTGATTTAGTTGAATATCTTATATATTCTATTCGAGCAATCGAATTGTAACACTTTTTAGGTAAATGCCCCTTTTTAAAGTGCTGGCTCATTCTTTTATCCAATGTTTGCCCTGTATAACCAACATATATAACACTATTATTGGAATTTATAAACCTATATACATAAGCCATTTAGTCACTCCCTTTCCTTTTATTCTTTAATATCCTTTCAAAATCTTCTTTAGTAGTCCAATAACTTTGAAACTCTGTTATACCTTCGCTATTTTCTATCTTTGCTCTACCTTTTATTTTTATATCTTCTAAGTTTCCATCCTTTATAATCATATCAGAAGCTATTTTATCAGCACATTTAAGGCCAATACTTTGAGTAAAGTTAATCTTCATTCTTCCAAGTGTCTCCCTTGAAAGCTCTTGCGTGCAAACTATCCAATAAACTCCAAAACACATGGATTTAGATACTAATTTAAATATTCTATCTTTAATTTTATCTGTTTGTTTTTTATCTCCTATCAAAACTTGTGCGATTTCATCAATAACAACAATTATTGGCTGCATCTTTATTTCACTTATTTTATTAAAATCTTGTATGTTAGATACATCATTCTCCCTAAACTTTTCAGCCCTGTTTTTACATTCATTTTCACACCAAGTTAGTAAGTTATTTAGCTTATTAACGTCTGTAATACAGTTTGATATTATGTGTTTATATTTATCCAGTCGAACTAAATCAACTTCTTTAAAATCTACTAGAACCATTCTTAGATAATTAGGGTCGTATCTATCCATGAAGCTTAAGAGTATCGAATAAATTAAACTTGTTTTCCCAAATCTACTTGCTCCACCTATTAACAAACTTCCATCTTTAAACAAATCCAATTCCTGCGTTTTACCATTTTCATTTTCTCCTATAAAACACTTAAGGGAATTATCTTCTACCTCGTTATTCCTTTTGAATTTAACAAACTCTTTTAAACCACAATCGAAGCTTGATAACTCTAAATATTTAGTTTGTATAGGTTTATACTCATAATCTATTTTTTTATACTCTATATCAGTTATACTTTTTAATTTTGTCTTTTCAGCTTCGTCAGTAGTTGCTACCTCGTAATCGTAAGTCCCTGTTGCACATTGATAGCCTATATTGGTCACATCTACCACAAGCTTTATCAACTCGGAAATTCCTTTGGAACTTAACGCAATTACATTTACCGAGGCTTGAATCGCTACAGTCCCAAGCAGATTTATTCCTTCAACTAATCCATCAGCCAACGGCTCTAAAGCATTTTTGTCACTCATACTAGTTGCCCCCTTAATTGTCTTATTTCCCTCACAATACCTTTTAGGACTTATATCCCTTTTTTGTTCTGTCTCCTTGCTCCAATTATTCCATGCTATTTTATTTAAATTCATCATTAACCCTTCTAATTAAATCTTTTATAATCTCTTTCTCACTTTCTTTTAATTTGTACTTCCCATTGCCTTTTAATTTCCCATACAAGGTTCTTCTATTCATACCTAACTTATTTGCGACATAACTCATTTTTAAACCACTTTTCTTTAGCTCGTCATATAAATTATCATCCATCTTTCAAAACCTCCCCATAACTCAAATAGGAAGGTTATACCCCTCCTACTTATCTTTGTAGTAACATTCTTCACATATACCTTCAAACTCCTCTAATTTTGAGTTACAAGTTAAATTTTCACATTCTTCACAAGTTCCAAATCTATCACTATCATTTAAATGTTCTTCTAAATTTTTATACATATTAAAATGCTCCTTTCTTTTTATTTGTTTCAAATCCTCCAATAACATCTACTACTTCATATCCATACATATTTACTAATATATCTTTAACACTATAAAAATCATTGTCATTTTCACAAGATGCCGCTAAACAATCCTCTCTAAATTCACTATATGTTTTTTCTTCTTTATTACTCAAAATTGTTAATACCTCCCCATTTTTCCCTTCTAATATATAAATTTTGTTCATTGTGAAATCCCCCTTTTAATTTGTTGTCTTAGTGTATTATATGCAACAAATCAAATTTTGATACCCCATTTTTGAGGTATATTAATTATCCACAATATCCACAATATCCACAATCAATGTGCAAATCTGAAAACATTACAATTACCTTGATAGATGGAATCCAACTTTCTAAAATAAGTCTGCACCTATTGCAATTACTATGAAGTAAAATTTCTTTACTATAGGAACACGACCCCCATGTTCGCATGAACAGTACCCTATGTTCACGTGAACACGACCCCCATGTTCGCATGAACAGTACCCCCATGTTCGCATGAACATAGTATAGTACTATTATTTATAATACTATTAATATAGTTTTATATAGACAAAATAAAACTCGAAAACTTGGGAAAAATTACAATAAAATAACTTGCAAACTTGTTAACAATGTACTATACTTATTACATAAGCTAAATAAAGAATATAGAGGTGACAAAAAATGAAAAAACAAGTATCTATAAGAATTGACGAAGATTATTACATGAAGCTGAGGATTGAACTTTTAAAGGAGGGGGTGACTTTCCAAGAATACGTACTTGATTTAATCAGAAAAGATGGGAAGGTGAAAAGTAAATGAAAAAAAGAATATTTAACTATGAGCAGCAAAGGCTTTTAGATTTAAATATAGAAGCTGATGAACTAATAATATTAGACTATATAGCACATTTTAAAAATAGTGGCAAAATGGAAGAACACATAAAAGATAGTAAGTGTTGGAATTGGATTTCATGGAAAAAAGTTGCTGATGATTTACCGTTTTTAAGATTGAAAAAAGAAGCAATACAAAGAAAATGTCTTTACTACTTAGGAGTTAAACCTTTGGACTGGAATGAAAGATTTTTAAAAATGACTGAAAACACAAAAAAGAAAGTTAAGTCTTACAAATTTTTAGGATTAATTGAATTTGCAACAGTAGGGGAATTGGGGAGCGAGAAAACTGTATTTAGATTTACAGATAAATATTATAAATTAATTGAAGAAGAAGGGGAAACAGAACACAAAAAAGCCGATACCCTACTACAAGTACCGACTTCTACTACTACTAAAAATTATTCTTATAACAAAAGTATACAACAAAATAAAGAAAAATATAACCCTAAAATTTCGGGAAATAAAAATAAATTCAGAAATTTTGAAGAAAGCTTTTTAGATTATAGCGAAGAAGAACTTGAAAAAATAATTGAAATTAACCAAGCTGATAAGATTCGAATATAAATATTTAAAATAAGGCTATGAAAGCCTTTTAGATAAAACAAAACAAGTTTTAATATAAAACTATTAAACTAAGAATGAAAGGGGTTTAAATAGGGGATATGGAGCAAATAACAAAAGATAAAGATTTTATAAGCCTATATGATAATAATACTTCTTTTTTGCTAGCCTATAAGTTTGCATTAAATGATAGATGTAAAGATAACTATAAGCATATTATGGATGTTCATACAAAATTATATAGGGGGGGATTTAAATGGTCTTAGGGGCATACACAAATAAAAGCAAATGTAAAACTTTTAATACTATAGCAGATATAGCAAAATCAAAAGGATACGGAGTTAGATTCTTTGAAGATATGAGGTGTGGTGATAGAAGAAGTTTTATCTTCATACTAAAAAATGAAAATTTATGTTTAAGCATTTACTTTGAGAAATATCCTACAATGGGATTTGGTATGCCAGCACACTTTGAATTGTACGATACAGAAGATACTAAAATATTTTTACTAGATCAAAAGGAAGATTTGATAAATAGAGTTAAAGAATTGATATGAAATAGGGGGATTAAATAATGATATGCATATTACACAAAATAAAGCTAGAAGGATTATTTTATAAATTATATCAACCTACATTCTTCCAGTATGGAATTAAAACATTCGAAGTTCATAGGTGCATTAAGTGTAATAAAGAGGTGATTTTTGAAAAAGAAGAGTTCCATAATAATAAAAAACACAAACATATTGAAGTCATAGAACATTTGGAATTATGTGGGGTTAGGAATTATTATAAATACAAAACAAAGGGGATTAGATAGGGGGCAACTAATGAAAGTAAAAAGGGAAATAAGCGATTTTGAAAAGGCTGATATAAGGGACACTTATAATTATCTTAACTACTGTGCCTTATTAGCCTGCATATTAAACGAGAATCTAACAGGCGACCAATCAATTAGTAAAATATTAGGAGCAAAGAAAAACGATAATAGAGCAGGCAGAAAGGGTAAAAAGATATAGTTAAAAGGTAAAAATATACCGAGTTGGTATAAAATATAATATTTATTGGAGGATTAGAGAATGAATAAAATACAAAAGCAAGAAATCAAAACACTTAAATGGTACATGTTTAGAATAGGAATACCAAAAGAGGAATTTAGAATACAAAAGAAAGTTATAAAACGCAGATGTAAAACTAATGCTAAAAGATATTACAATGGTGATTATCTAAGGTCATTGAAGTGCGAACAAGGCATGTGGGATGATAGCGAGTTTTATGATATTAAAATGTGATTTGAAGAGATAAAATAATTCTTTCAAGGGGGAGAATACCAATGTGGCTTTTGATAGCAATAATATTAGCTATGGTTACTTGTGTTTCTGTAAATTATACAAAAAATATTATATACGAAAAATCTATTGATAATTTAAAATGGAAATACAATGTCGGAGATAAATTAATATACAGACAATCAAATTGTTATATAGATAGATTAATAGGATGTGAAGTTTTAGGACAATTTTATAGTAAAAAATTTGAACATAGAAACACCCCATATTATAAAGTAAAGGTATATACAGAAGAACTCACTATATGGAATTTAAAAGAAAATGATTTTGAATGTACCGCTGAAAAATTTGGAGAGTTTCCAAAATATAATAAGGCAAATAAAAAATAAATTTTAAGGCTAGGGAAACCTAGTCTTTTTTATTTGTTAAAAGTTTGCAAAATTTAATCAAACGTTAACAAGTTTTATAAAAAATTCAATTTATTTTTGTTGACAAATTTTACAAAACTTTATAAAATTTAAGTAAGTATTAACAAATTTTACAAAACTTGAAAAGAGGTGGAAAATTTGAGTAGAGTTGTATTGACATTTAAGAATAACGAAAAAGAAAAAGCAATCGAAAAATTTTTAGATAGCAAACTTTCCGCATCGGGTTATATAAAAGAACTCGTTTGGGAAGTAATGAATAAAAATGACATTGAGAGAGAATTTATCTTCTCTGAAAAAAATGAACAAGTTGACGATCCCGCAGAAGGATTTAACTTTGATTTGGATAATTAAATTATATGGGAGGAATAAAAAATGGCTAAATTAGGTATAGATATAGGAAATTTTGCAGTAAAAACAAGTGAAGGGATAATCTTTGAGAGCAAAGTTACAACAGTAGGAGAATATGGAACAAACGCTGACAGATTAACTTTAGATGGCAAAACATTTTTTTTAGGTGAAGGTGAAGAAGAAATTAATCCTAAAAAGTTTGAAAAAGAAAATTTTCTTCCTCTACTATTAGGAGCTATATGCAAATCTACAGATGAAGATAATGTAGACTTAGCGCTTGGATTACCAATAAAGCAATACACTCAATTCAAGCAAACAATTATAGATAAATTACAAGATAAAGAATATAATATTCAATTTGGAGATACTAAAAGAAAAATCTATATAAATAGCGTAAAAGTATTTCCTGAAGGGATAACAGGATATTTGTATTTTGGGAAAAACATCCAAGAAAAAGTAGGCAATAGAGATATTGTAATAGTTGATATAGGGGGGAAAACAACTGATATAGCATTGATTAAAGAGAATAGAGCTACTAAACCACACTCTATGGATATAGGAACTATAAACATATATGATGCAATATCTAAATCTATCGAAAAAGATGTAAGATTTGAAAGTGAAGTGACTGTAGGTAGGGACAAAGTACAAGATTACATAGATAAAGGGTTTTATTTTAAAGGTGAAAAACAAGATATTAATGTAAATATAAATGCTTCTAAAGAATTTTTTGCAAAAATATACAATGAATTAAAACTAAACTATCCAATAAGCACAGAAGCCGTTGTAGTAATGGGTGGAGGTGCAAAACTATTGGGAAATGCCTTCAAACAAAACATACAAGGAATAATCGTCATGGATGATATACAAACTCATGTTTTTGCTAATGCGAATGGATATAGAAAAATGATGAAATAAAAAGCTATCCCCCTATTAAACTTTTAAAGTACTAAAGCATAAAATACGTACATATGTATGTATAATAAAAACTAACAAGCTTGTTAACTTTTTAATGTTTTGTTAGTATTATAGTAAAAAGGGAATAAGGGGCGTGTATATTTTGAAAAATTTAGTTATACCATCTAAGCTTACACAGGGGGCATCTAAAGAGCAGCTATTAATCGAGCAAGAAATGAACGAATTGATAATCCAAAGCAATAGGTTAAAATTTTTAATTGTACTACTATTATTTACGATAATAGGGATTCCATTAATGCTTTATTTTGTACCAAAAGCAGTTAAATGTGGTAACAGGCTTAGACAATTACAAGGTGAATTAAATGATCTAATGATAAGTGAAGCACCTAACAAAAAATAAAAAAGTTGGAGTACTCAATTTTAGAGTACTCCTTTTTAATTAGCTTAATAACAGTAATTATTATAATAATTGCAGATACTTAGAATTTACATAGCCAAGTCCTTTATTACCCTTAAATCCTTCTATGCTTACCCAATCATTTAAACAATATTGTAAATTAACAATATCTCCACATTTAACTTGACCTATTACATTATATTGAGTTCCTCTATCATATCTCGCATTTAGAGTGTTTGCAATTACTCTAGCTTTTTTACCCGAATAATCTCCATTTTTAAATCCTTCATTTGGAGATATTGCGTTACCTCCTGCATAATTTATACCTAAGTACTTACATATCCCTTTAGCTATAGCATTTGCAAATTCATCTTTTTTGTTAAGTAGCTTGTTAATATCATCTTCGTTGTTTATGAAAAATAACTCCACTAAGCAAGCTGACATTTTAGATTCTCTAACCATATGTAAATTACCCTCTTTAATACCTCGATTTTTAGTGTATAAGCCATCCTTTATAAGTTCTTCGTGTACACAATCAGCTAGATTTCTATAAGCAAATTTATAGCAATAAGTTTCTACACCTTGGGCAGAAATGTTTTCAGCATCATTTACGTGTATTGAAACTAAAATATCAGCTCCCCAATTATTTGCTTCTGTAGTTCGTTGTACCAAACTCTTAGTTATATCATTGTAACGTGACAGTTTTACATCTATCCCACAAGCCTTTAATTTAGATTCTACAAGCTTTCCAACCTCTAATACTATATTCTTTTCAAATACATTTTTTGACCTACATATTGCCCCACTATCTGCTCCACCATGCCCTAAATCTATATATACTTTACTCATAAATCTCCTCCTATTAAGCTAATTTATTTTTAATTATTTCAACATCTTTTTCAAGTGTATCAAGCTTCCCGACTACCTTATCCATACTTTGAACATAAACTTCCCTATCTTTATTTGAATCAATTCTATATTTTTCTATTTCTTCTTTATACATTTCCTGCAGGTCCTTAATTTCTTGATAATGTCTTTCCTTATCGGATTTATTTTCCTTTAATATATTATTTATAAGTCCAGCAGAAAAACTTCCTAAAGCTAATACTACTGCCCCTAGAACTCCGTATTGCATAAATATATTTTCCAAGTTTCTAATTCCTCCTTATCTTTAGTGAAACAAAAAGAAGGACTATTTAAGTCCCTCTATTTTATCTACTATTAAATGCTCGTAACCTTCTTCCTTAAGAAATTTATTGACTTCCTCTTGGTATTTGCTCCAATATGATGGTGGCTCTACCACGTAATATGGTAAACCTCCGTTTTTTTCACCTACTATTATTTGATTTGCTATGTATTTTGCACTGCTCATATATTATTTCCTCCTATTGATTATATATTTTGTGACATATTTTGTACTAATAATTCATTTAACATTTCTTGCATTAATTTAATTTCAGATTTTAAATCTGTATTTTCATTTTTTAGCCTATCCATCTCTGCTACTATTGGAGCAAATATTTGGGGACAGTTTTTTGCTAAAAAATCAATAGCTTGCTCTAAACTCATACAATCACCTCCTTTCAAGGACATAAAAATAACACCTAATCATTAGGTGATTCTAGTTTGTTTAATCTTAATTTTGTATCTAATGTATTAAGTGCTACTGTAAAGTTAGCTACATTAGTTTTATATACTTGGTCTTGTAATTGTCTAACTTGGCTTGATAAATTCCTTACAAAGTTAGGTAAATAGGAAGTTATCTTCCAACTTGCATAAGGTGCTACAACTCCACTATCTATTGAAATCATGGTTTCACTTTCAAATGATTCTAAGTCAAGTGGATTAACTTCATATACTTGTTCTTTTGCTAATTGATATATAACTGTTACATTATTAGTTTGAAGCCACTTCTTAAACCCTGCAATGTCTTGCGTTTCAAGCCTAGACTTAAGAATTCGTATGCCTGTATTAGAACTTGTTGAAGATAATCCACTTATAAATTCAAAATCAGAATTAAAGT
>NZ_JAKEDR010000065.1 GCF_023653455.1 Paraclostridium ghonii | reverse complement strand
GATATAGAAACATATATAAGTGAAAAAATTATATTTTATGGAACTATGTCTTATCTATATGTAAATAGAGTGAAAAAAATATTACGTAAATTGAACTATAAAGCAGAAATATTACTGGATATTCAAGGTGCATTAGAAGAAATGATTGAATATGAAAAAGGGTTTAATTTAATAAAAAACTATTTTAAATACTTTGTAAAAAAAGAAATTATGAAAAAAGCTATAAACTCAGTAGATGGGGCGTTTGTAGTAACTGATGAACTAGGAAGTTATTGCAAAAAATTCTTGAATTTAAAAAATAAGAATAAATTTAAAATTTATAAAGTTAGATGTGGCATTAACAATGTACTTTCTTTGGAAGAAAAAATAGAATATAGAAAAGAAATTAGAGATTATTGGAATATAGATGATGATACTATAGTTATGGTTTTTAGTGGATATAGAATGAGTTGGCAGAATATAGATAATATAATGAATTTGTTTAAGCAGTTTGATAAAAAATTAGAAAAAGTATTTTTTGCTTTTTTTTGTAATATAGATGACGAATTTGAATTAAAAGTAAAAGAGAGTTTTCCAAAAGGAAACTATGAACTTAAATTTTTATCATTTGATGAATACTTTAAATACTTGTGTGCTTGTGATGTAGGTTTTTTAATAAGAGATTATAATATTACAAATAAGGTTGCTTTTCCAAATAAATTTTCTGATTATTTAAATGCAGGATTAATATTAGCTATGAATAAAGCGTTAAAAGAGCCATTAAGAGTAATAGATGAATATAATTTAAAATATATAGATACTGATTCAAATATAGAAGATTGCATTAATATTATGACTAATAGGAACAAAAATATATTGGATTATTATAAAACTACTGAAAAAATATGTGAAAATGAATTGCTATATTCTAGACAGATAGAAAAGCTTAATATACAGGCAAATAATGAAAAGGTAGGTGGAATATGAAAATAAAGGTTATATAAAAACAACTGATAGTGGTGGAATTCAAGAAGAGGTTACATACCTTAGAGAAACTGGTGCTTGTGATAAGAGATACAACGGAGAGGACGGAAGGTGTAGATATATGAACCTATAGCAAAATCATCTAATCCATATGGTGATGGAAATGCAAGTAAATATATAGTTAATGTTATAGTTGAAAAATTTAATAAGTAATTGTGAATAAGTAAAATTAAAGGTATTTAAATACCTTTAATTTTACTTATTCAAGACACAATGAAAGCCAATAAAAACACTAGCATATAGTTTTATATCTATATTTTATAATACATAAAGTATAGATATAAAACTATATGTATATAAATTTAAAATAGAGGATGAGTTAGGCTAGGATAGAAACTATAATTTTAGCTGTGGTATAATTGAGACTATTAACTTGTATAGAGAAAATTAATAAGGAGTTTATTATGAATAGAAAAGTATACATTGGATTATCTATATGTTGGATGATATTCATATTTTATATGTCAAATCAACAATCGACAGTCTCATCATCACAATCTGGTGGTTTTATAAATATGTTATGTAATATACCTGTAATAGGTATTGTAGCAGAAAACTTAATGAAAATAGGCTTAGCTGAATTTTTAATCAGAAAATCAGCTCATATATTTTTATACTCTGTACTAGTTATTCTTTTATATATGGCTGTCAAAGGAAGAAGCAATATAAGAGATTATTCACTAGCATTTATATTAACTGCATTATACGCATGTACAGATGAGTTTCATCAATTATTTGTACCTGGACGAAGTGGAGAATTTAGAGATGTATTAGTAGATTCTATAGGAGCGCTGATAGGATTATTGCTAGTATTTTTAATAAGGAAGATAATGTCAAAAATAAAAAATCATAATTTATAAGTTATGGGCTTTTATAATAAAAAATTATTTGGAATGAAAGCATCGTAGGGATAGTTATGTTTTTCGCTCCAGTTATAATTTGTTTGGGAAAAGTACTACACCACTTAGAAGAAAGTTTGAATAACTAACTAGGTATGTAATAGAAGTTATATCAATATCATACATACTATTTTTCTCTACATCAATACCATGTATCTTTAGACTCATATCCCATTTAAAATAAAGGATATGGTATAATTTTGATATACATTGAAAATTAAATACAGGGGGATGAATTAGATGAAATTAAGGTTAGTTAGTGTATGGATATTAGTTATATTATCTATGTTTATGTTTGGGTGTAATAGGTCAAATGATACTTTAAATGAGGTTGAAAAAACAGAAAATAAAGATATAATTGAAAGTCAAGAATTAGAAGTGAAAATGTCTGAAGCATCGTATAGCAGTGAATCAGACCCTATAAAGCGCACTATGGAAGAGTCTGTAGAGTATGTTAAAGGAATTTTACCAAAAGGAATATCAGAGATTGATAGAAATTATGAAAGTGAAGTTGGGGTAACGGAAGTTACATATAAAGCAGATAATCTAGAGTTTAAAGTTAGATATATGCATCCATACAAAGAAAATGGAAATAGTGATGAGTATGATTTAAATAAAACTGTAGGTATAGATTTAGCATTAAAATAAAATATATTAGAGTAATTTGATGGGGAACACTCTACTATTATAGTTAGAGTTTTTAAGGAAGAAGATATATACATAGTAGTTTCGATTACAAGTTATATAAAAAAATGGGATAAATGTAGAAAAAAAGATTATAAATCAGATATATAAAAACTAGCAAAAGCTTGATTATCAAAGTAAATACTTTATAATCAAGCTTATACTAATAGTGTGGAAAAAATATTTTAAAAACTGGATGAGAGTTAATGACATAACCCTCAAAATTATTATACGGAAACTTAAAGGAAAACTTTACATAAAAATAAAATAAAAGTTTTTCTAAAATATAAAGAGATAAAAAAGAGCTAATGTAAAATTAGAAGCTAATGGTAAATTGTAAGTTTTAGCTACCTTCAAAGCATCTTTACAGCTTTTGGAGCAAAACTTATGATTTACCTTTTGGATTATGAAAATTTTACAAACGCTCTTTTTATCTCTTTATATGAATATCCATTTGAGGGTAAGGGATATTAATATTTTCTTTATCAAAACTTAACTTAACTTCTTCCAATAAACTATTGTGTATATCCCAATAATGTTCAGACTTACACCATACTCTAACAGTAAAATCTATAGAACTAGGACCATGAGCAGTTATTCCTACAAAAAAATCTGGGTCATCTAATACAAGAGTTTGTTTTTTTATGATATCTATTAAAACATTTTTAACATGAATAATATCATTGTCATAGCTAACATTAAAAGTTAGATCCACTCTTCTTTTTTCTTTAGCAGAATAGTTAACTAAACTTCCGTTTGATAAAGCTCCATTAGGTATCAATATTAACTTATTATCTAAAGTTGTAAGTTTAGTATAGAACAATCCAATTTCTTCAACTTTTCCTTGATAAATACCAGTTTCTACATAATCACCAACTTTAAAAGGTCTAATTAAAAGTATTATGAATCCACCTGCAAAGTTTGATAAACTTCCTTGAAGAGCTAAACCAATAGCAACCCCCCCAGAAGCCACTAATGCGGCAAGACCTGTTAACTTAACATCCCAATATTCAAGAATTATTAAAAATAGGAACATTTTTAATGTTACTTCAGCAAATGCATGTAAAAACTTAGTAAGAGTTACGTCTACAGATTTCCTTTGTAAGAAAGCTGTGAAGTGCTTTACAACTTTTTTTATGATTTTTAATCCGACAAATATAACAATAAAGCCAATTATAAGTTTAGCTCCAAAAGTTGCAATCCAATTTAAAAATTTTTCAGTTATTATATCTAAAGGCATATTACTAATTTTTTCAACATTTTCAGTAACAGATTGTACTAAATTTTCATCCAATATCTAACACCTCACTTACATTTTAAAAACTTACCAATAGATATAATATAACATTTTTCGATAAAAGTCTACAAATGAGGTTTGGTATAAATAAATTTAAGTTAATATAAATAGTACAGATAGTTTAATTATAAATAACAAAAATGTAACTTAAAAAAATAGAGAGATTATATATCCTAGTCTTTTTATTTTTTAAAAAATTTTATATAATAGAGTTTAGTCGAAATTAGAAATAGGAGGAAGTTATGAGTAACTTGGCAAAATCAGCATTTTGGCTTATGGTAGTCACTATGTTATCGAAAGTACTAGGATTTGGAAGAGAAATAGTACTAAATTATTTTTATGGAACAAGTGCATATAGTGATGTATATATAGTAGCGATGAATATACCTTTGGTGTTATTTGCATCAATAGGAGTAGGTTTAGGTACGACGTTTATACCTTTATATCAAGAAGTTTTAAATGAAAGAGGCGAAGAAAGAGCGATTAAATTTTCAAATAACATAATGAGTATTGTTGTAGCATTAAGTATAATACTAGGGGTTTTAGGATTTATATTTGCAGAGCCTTTAGTAAAAATGTTTGCATGGCATTATGAAGGGGAAAAGTTAGTAGTAGCAGCTAAATTTGTAAGGATAATGATTGGTGGAGTATTATTTATAGGGTTAAGCAACTTAATGACATCATACTTACAAATAAAGGGAGATTTTACTATTCCTGGAATGATAGGATTGCCCAATAATATAATAATAATAATATCTATAATATTAAGTGCAGTTGTAGGAAATATTTATATATTAGCAATAGGAACATTGATAGGCATGTTATCGCAATTTTTATTCCAAGTACCATTTGCTATAAAAAAAGGATATAAATTTAAACCTACAATAGATTTAAAAGATGAATATTTAAAGAAAATGTTATGGTTAGTTATGCCTGTATTTATAGGAGTTGCTGTAAATCAAGTTAATGTCATGGTAGATAAAAGTTTGGCATCGGGGCTTGAAGATGGGGTAATAACGGCACTAAATAGTGCTAATAGACTTAATGGATTTGTTATGGGTTTATTTATAGCAACATTAGGTGCAGTTATATATCCAACTTTATCTAAGTTATCTACTGAAAATAATAATGAAAAGTTTGCACAGTCAGTAGCAAATAGTGTAAACTGTGTAAATTTATTAGTTATACCAGCATCAATCGGAGCAATAATTCTTGCAACACCGATTGTTAGAATATTATTTCAAAGAGGAGCTTTTGATGATAGATCTACTGTATTAACAGCAACAGCCTTAGTATTTTATTCAGTTGGAATGATAGGCTTTGGATTAAGAGATATATTAGGAAAGGTATTTTATTCATTAAAAGATACAAAGACACCAATGGTAAATGGTATGATATCTGTTGCTTTAAACATAGTTTTAGACATAGTATTAGTAAAAGTTATGGGACACGGAGGATTAGCATTAGCAACAAGTTTATCCGCTTTGATATGTATACTTTTACTATTTAGAAGTTTAAAGAAAAAAATTGGATATTATGGACAAGATAAAATAAAATCTACATTTATAAAAATATTAATATCATCTCTTGTAATGGGGGTAGTAACATACTTTACATATAAATTCTTGTTTGGGATACTTGGATTAGGATTTATACAAGAGGCAATAGCATTAGGAACTTCTATAGCATTAGGAGGAGCTATATATACAGTACTTATTGTGGTGTTTAAAGTAGAAGAAGTAAATATGGCAATAGATATGGTGAAACGTAAATTAAAACGATAAAAAATACATAAGGGTTGATATATAAGTTTAGCTACCAAAGCTGTAAAGATGCTTTAAAGGTAGCTAAAACTTATATATCAACCCTTTATCTTAATAAAAAGAGAAAAAGAGGGAGTAATATTCAACTGACGAAAGACTTAAAGTCCGTTTTTAGGACTTTGTCTGAAGGAAGTGAATATTACTACCCCCTCTTTCATTGCATAGGTTAAATTCGCAATAACTGTAAAAATATGTTACAATTATAACAACATAACATAACTGACGAGGGGGATTTAAATGAAACTTATAAAGAAGTTGGTATTATTAATAATACCAATTATAATTTTAGTCCTAGGTGTAGGATGCACAAATAAAGATAGTAATCAAAGTGAAAGCTCAAAAAAATCAACAGTTCCAATGAAAGGGTTTTCTTGGGAAGCTAAAAAAGGTAATGACACTATATACTTAACAGCATCTATGCAACCAAGTAAACCAAATTTAGATTATAATAATGAAACAATGAAAAAAATATTGAAAGAAACGGATGCATTAGCGCTTGAAATAAATTTAAAAGATGAAAAAACGATAAAAGATTTACAAGAACAACAGCAAAAAGAAATTTATTTAGAAGGCAAAGAGTTAAAAGATTTACTTACAAAAGAAGAACAAGTTAAATTAGATAAAATATTGGAATCATTGGATATAAAATATAAAGAAGTAAAAAACTTAAGTCCAAGTGGAGTACTGTCATTAATTAAACAAGTAGAAGCAGAAAAAGCAGGATTAACAGGAACTTCTCTAAACTCTTATCTAGCAGACAAATTTACAGAAGAAAAAAAGACTATAATATCACTAGAAAGCAATAAAACACAAGTTGATATATTAAAAAAATCAACTCAAGATTTTAAAAGCTTTGTAAACACATTTGATTCAAAAACATTAAAAGATACTACAAAACAAATGAATGAAACTATGTATGCCTTTATAAAAGGAGATACTGGATACATGGAAAAACAAGCTAAAAAATTACAAGAAGAAAATTTAAAAGAATATAAAGAACAATATTTAAAAAGAGATGAACAAATGGCAAAGAAAATAGATGAATTAGCAAAAGAAAAACAAAAATACGTTGTATCACTAGGAGTAATGCACTTTTTTGGAGACAACAGTATATTGAAAAATCTTGAAAATATGGGTTATACAGTAACACAAATAAAATAAAAATAACTTTTAATAAAATTATAAAAGCAAGCTTAGGCTTAAATATATGAGCAAATAAAAAAGGGTGTATATTCAACTGACAAAAGACTTAAAGTCCAATTTTAAGGACTTTGTCTGAAGTAAGTGAATATACACTCTTTTTACTAGGTACACCTTTTTCGCATCTAAAGTTAAATAAATTATACTTTATTAAAATTTAAACAACTATACTAAACTTTTAAAAATAGGTGTCGTATAACTAGTTATAAGTATATAGTAGAGGTGATAAAATGATTGACAATATAGATTTGTTAAAAATGACCGCATTAATGTCAAGTAACAGTATTTATAAAAATAACAATAGTAATGAGACCGGACAAGGATTTGACATGTTAATGCTAAGTTTATTAAAAGCTGTAGCAAATATACCACAAGGTAGAAATAATCAATATACAAATAATTGTTGCACCTGCTGCAATCATAATAACAATGTAGAAGCATCAAACAAGCAAAGTGAAAATTTAGATACGGTTAATTCTATGAACAATAGTAATAAACTTGCATCAACATCTAAGAATCAAGATTTAAATGCACAAATAGAAGAGGCTATAGCTACATCAGCGAAGAAATATGGAGTTGATGAAAAGTTAATAAGAGCAATTATAAAAGTGGAATCAGACTTTAATCCTAAATGTGCATCTAAAGCAGGAGCTAAAGGACTAATGCAACTTATGCCAGAAAATTGTAGAGACCTAGGAGTTACAGATCCATTTGATATATATCAAAATATAGATGGAGGGACAAGACATATAAAAGAATACTTGGATAAGTATAATGGCAACAAAGAAATGGCTTTAATGGCATACAATGGAGGGCCAACAAGAATGAGAAAAAGAGGTGTAAATTCTCCACAAGACATATATTTAATGCCAAAAGAAACTCAAAATTATGTCCCAAAAGTTATGAAATACTATAAGGCATAAAAAAAATCAATTATAGGGGAATATTATTAGTTAGAGGTAAGCATGAAAATAAGAGAATTTAAAATAGGAAATGAAAGCGGTTCAATGGATATAAAGAAACCAAAACAGTCCATAAGCTTTAGTGATAGATTTAATAAGGTTAATATATTAAAAACTAAAGAAGAAGTAGATATGTATTTAACTCAAATTAAAGATATAGGAAAAGACTTAGCAAACACAAGAGGATATACACACGTTATTAAATACAAACAAGCAATACAAAAGTATTTAAAATCTGTAGTTGACTATACTTATGAAACAGATAAAAAAGATTCCTTTTGGAGCAATAATTATTTTAAAACAGTAAAAATAGTTGATGAAAAATTAGAAAGTTTAACCAAATCTGTTTTAGAAAATGAAAAAGACAATATAGATATTATTTCAGAAATAGATGATATTAATGGACTTTTAATTGACTTATATTTGTAAGAATAAGGAGCGATATTTATGCAAAGCAAAGATGGAGTACAATATATATATGAACCTCAGTTTGAACAATTACAACAAGGAAATTTAGAATCAATAAATGCTATAGAGTCAATATCTCATGCAGATATGGAACTAGAAGTTTTAGTAGGGAGCACTCGTGAAAAAATATCGAGTATAGTGACTCTAAAAGTAGGGGACATTTTAGAATTAGATAAATATTTAGAGGAGCCATTAGACATAAGTATAAATGGGGTAACTATAGCAAGCGGAGAAAGTATGATAATAAATGATAAGATAGCCGTAAGATTATCTAAAATAAAATCAATGCAAGAAGAATATTAAAATTCTTGAGGAGGTAGCGTTTTGAAAGTTACTAATGATAAACATATAGCATTCAATAGCATATATAAAATGGATAAATTAAAAAATAATAATGAAAATAGAAGTAAAAATAATACTGATAGTGTTCAAATATCAGAATTAGGCAAGTATTTAAGCAAAGTTAATTCAAAGGAAGAATCAATGAATATGGAAAAAATCAATCGCCTTAAAAATCAAATAGAAAATGGAACTTATAAAGTAGATTCTAGAATTTTAGCTAAAAAAATAGTAGAAAAATTATAGGAGGAGAAAAGATTGAATCCAGAATTAAAAGTCGTAATATATGAACAAAGAAAACTATTTAAAAAATTACTAGACTTATTAGATGAACAATATGATTTAATGCTTAGTAAAGATGCAACTCTATTAGATAAAATAGTAAAAAATTTAGAAAGTACATGTAGGGATATAGCAAAACTAGAAATTCAAAGAAGAAATATAGTTGGATCAGATGTTAGTATGAGTTCTTTAATAGAACAAAGTGATGATAAAAATATTAAGGAAGCTTACGAAGAAATAAAGCAGAGTATAAAAATGATAGAAATTCAAAAAGAATCAAATCAAATGCTTTTAAAGCAAAAACTATTCTTCAATAAAAAAATGTTAAATGTATTAAAGCCAAATCAAGGGATTGGAACATATAATTATTGCGGACAAGTAGGGAAATAAAAAATATATAATGGAGGGAATATATGTCAGGGTTATTAGGTAGTTTACAATCAGCAAGATCTGGTATGAGTGTAAGTCAGGCGTCAATACAAACGACTTCTCACAATATAAACAATTTAAACACTCCAGGGTATTCAAGACAAAAGGTAGAGCAAAAAGCAAGAAGTGCATACAGTTATCCTGGATATAACAGTGAGTTAGGAGCAGGGCAACTAGGAACAGGAGTTGAAGCTACTGACATAGTTAGGGTTAGAAATTCATTTTATGATTTTCAGTTTAGAAATGAAAGTCATACATATGGTAAAATTGGAGTAAAATACGATCATTATAGCACTATGGAGACAATATTTAACGAACCATCTGAAACGGGAATTTCATCATCTATAAGTAATTTCTTTATGAGTTGGCAATCACTTTCTAAAAATCCTAATGATGCTGGCTCTAAAGATATAGTTATACAAAATAGCGATTATTTAGCTAAAAACATAAGTAATGTATATAAAAAACTAAATGAGTTAAGTGAAAATGCTAAAAAGAAACTAAATGAAAATATAGACGACATAAATGGTATGTTAAAAGAATTAAAGGATCTTGATAAGCAAATTAAATTGGTTGAAGGAAGTGGAAAATCGCCTAATGATCTGTTAGATGAAAGAGATAGAATTTTAGATGACTTAAGTTTTAAAATGAACATAAACGATGAGAATGTTCAAAAACTAA
This sequence comes from Paraclostridium ghonii, assembly GCF_023653455.1. Taxonomy (GTDB): domain Bacteria; phylum Bacillota; class Clostridia; order Peptostreptococcales; family Peptostreptococcaceae; genus Paraclostridium; species Paraclostridium ghonii. The sequence goes on along the minus strand of NZ_JAKEDR010000065.1, from coordinate 6,583 downwards.
TAAAAGATAAAATTGCAAATGGGGAAGATATAACACAAGAAGACATTAAAAATATACCAAATATATCTGGAGAAATTCAAGGTTCCTTAGAAATGCTAAGCAAAATAGATGTATATAAAAAAGATTTAGAAGAATTAGCAGAAGGTATAAAGAAAAGTGTAAATGACACTTTAGGAATTGAGTTATTTGAAAGTGGAACAGACTCAATATTAAAAGTAAAAGATGATATATTAGATAAAACTACAGACTTAAATATAACTGCAGAAACTGCACAAAAAATGTACAAATTAAAAGATGAAAAAGTAAGTATAGGCAAAGAAGATATAACTATAAATAATTTTTACAACAGTATAATTCAAAGGCTAGGGAATGAAACTCAAGAAGTTAAAAGAAATGAAAAAAATCAAAGTAAAGTATTAAAAGATATAGATAATTCAAGATTAAATGTGTCAGGAGTTTCATTAGACGAGGAAATGATAAACTTGATACAATTTCAACATGCATACAATGCAAGTGCAAAAGTAGTGGCAACTATAGATTCATTACTAGATGTTGTAATAAATGGACTAGTAAGAAGATAGGGGAGGATAATTATGAGAATAACAAATTCATCAATGATTAGAAGTCATATGTATGATGTTCAACAAGGATTAGAAAGAGTAGATAATTTAAATAAACAATTAGGGACAGGGAAGCAAATAAATAGAGTATCTGATGATCCGCATAAAGCTATAAAAATAATGAATTTAAATAATGAAATAAAATATGCCCAAAAACATAATCAAAATGTGGATGAAGTAGTTGGATGGATGAATAATACGGATGCTAACCTAGAAGAGTTTGGAACTTTACTTGGAGATATTAAAAAAAGTATATTAAAGGTTGGAAATGGAACTTATACAGGTGAAGAGATGAAAGCTATACAAGCTGAGATTAATGAAAAAATAAAAGCTTTAGGAGAAACTTTAAACACTACACATGGTGGAAGGTATATGTTTGGAGGAACATCTGTAGATGAATCACCTGTATCGATAGAAGAAAAAGATGGAGTTGTTACTTTAAAATTAAATCCAAATATAAATGATGAAGATTTAAAAGCTGAAATTTCTGATGGAATAAATATGAACTATAATGTTTCTGCAATAAAAGTATTCAATAAAGACGGTAAAAACTATCTTGATGAAATCAATAATGTATCAAAACTTATGAATGATATAGCTAATGGTGTAGATGTAGAAGATAATAAAAAAGAGTTATTGGGAGATGTAAAAAAAGATATAGATGACTTTTTTAATCACACTGTTGATACTAGAACTAAATTTGGTGTTAGAGTAAATACAGCAGAAAAGATAAAAGAGCTTAATGATGAAAATATATTAAACATGAAAGGCGTATTATCATTAGACCAAGATGTGGATTATGTAAATCAATTTATAGAGTTGAAATCGGCTGAAATGGTATACAATGCATCTGTTCAAGTTGGAGCAAAACTTATACAACCTAGTATACTAGATTATTTAAGATAGAGGTGAAAATATGAAAGTAATATTTGAAAAGGGCATTCCAGGATTTAAAGAGCATAGAGATTTTGAAATAAATGAGATTGAAGAAAATCCAAAGTTTAAAGTTATAACTTCAATAGATGATGAAAGTATAGGATTTATAGCTATATCTCCATTTGATATAAAAAAAGATTATGAAATAAAATTAGATAGTGACACTATAAACTCATTAAAAATAGAAAAACCAGATGATGTATTATTATTAAACATAGTAACATTAGGGGAAAAATTAGAAAAAAGTACTGTAAATCTTAAAGCTCCATTAGTAATAAGTGTAAAAAATAAGCTAGGAGTACAACTAATATTACAGGATGACAAGTACAACATAAAAGAACCTTTAATAGGATGTGATAAAAATGTTAGTAATTTCTAGGAAAAAAGATGAGTCGTTATTAATTGGAGATGACATAGAGATAAAAATTGTAAAAATAGAGGACGGAAGTGTTAAGTTAGCTATAGAAGCCCCAAAGGATAAGGTAATTCTTAGAAAAGAAATATATGAAAATGTAAAAAAAGAAAATTCAATTGCGGTATCTAAAGTAGATGATATTTTAAATTATTTTAAGTAGGGGAGAATAAGATATGTATAGTGCAAATCCATATAATACATATAAACAAAATTCTGTAAACACTGCATCTAAAGAGCAATTACTTTTGATGTTAGTGGATGGAGCAGTTAAGTATACGAAAATAGCCAGGTTAGCTATACTTGATAAAAATATAGAAAGATCTCATAAAGAATTAGTTAGAGTTCAAGATATATTTTTAGAACTTATGATAACTATGGATAGAAGCTCCAAAGCTATGGATGATTTATATAATTTATATGATTATATAAAAAATGAATTAGGAAAAGCAAACATGAAAAAGGATATAGACATAATAGATAACGTGATTCCTTTAATAGAAGAAATAAGAGATATGTGGCATGAGGTTGATATGAAAATAAAAACTGGTAAATAGGGGGAATTTATATGACAAGTATTTCAAGTGCAAGTGGTGTAAGAATCCCGGGATTAGCAACAGGCATGGATACTGATGCTATGATAAAAAATATGCTTGCTGGAGAACAACAAAAAATTGATAAAGCAAAACAAAAACAACAAATAGTAAAATGGCAACAAGAAATATATAAAGAAGTAATTAAAGACATTAAATCTTTTCAAGATAAGTATTTTACACAAGCTTCTCCAAACTCAATAACAAGCAGTAATGCATGGAAGACATTAAATGTAGCAAGTTCAAATGAAAATGTAATTACAGCATCAGCAAGTGGATCTGCTAGTAAAGCTGATTATACTTTTAATGTTAAAAAATTAGCACAAGAAGCTAAATTATCTTCTGGACAAGCTACAAATGGAACTAAAATACAAAAAGATAGTTCAGTAAAAGATTTAGGGTTAAGTGGAGAACAAACATTTTCTATAAAATATGGAGATGGAGATGAAGAGGTATCAAAAGCAATAACTATAAGAACTGATCCTCTATATGAAACAGATAGTGAAGGGAATTTTGTATTAGACAAAGATGGAAATAAAATAGTAAAAGAACCTGCTGATACTGTGGATAGCATAATGAAGAAAATAAATGATAGTACAGACGGTAAAGTTAAAGCATCATACAGTGAAATGACGGGGTCATTTATAATAGAAAGTACACAAACTGGAGAAAACTCTAAGCTGCAAATAGTTGACAGTAATGGGAATGAAAGTGGAGCTTTAGATTTTTTAGGAACTGCAAGAAGTGAAAAAGGTTCAAATTCAGAAATAGAAGTGAAATCTAAAGATGGATCATTTACAAAGACATTAAACGAAGAATCAAATTCATTTAGTATAGATGGAATAACATATAATGTTCATACTACAGGTACTTGTGATATAACTTCAAAAGAAGATTTACAACCTGTAGTTGATAATATGAAAAAATTTGTAGAAGACTACAACAAGATAATGGATAAAGTATATTCTTTAGTAACACAAAAATCAAATAAAAGTTATACTCCATTAACAGAAGCTCAAAAGAAAGATATGAGTGAAGAAGAAATTAAAAAATGGGAAGAAAAAGCTAAAGAAGGAATATTAAGAAATGATTCTGAAATGAGAAGTTTTATGGATAAAATGCAAAGCACTATATTTGGCGATAATATGACATTTTTAAATGAATGTGGATTAACTTCAAATGAAGATTATAGTAAAAAGGGTCAATTATATTTGAATGAAGATAAGTTTAAAAAAGCACTTCAAAATAATAGTCAAAAAATATATTATGAATTTGCAGTAAGTAATGATGGGATTTTAGAAAAAATGAACGATACTATGAAACTTTATGCAGGAAATTCAACATCGGTGTTTGCAAATAAAGCAGGAGTAGAAGGCAACTTTTATTCAGAACAAATAAAAAGACAAGAAGACGCTATAAAGATTTTACAAAGAAAAATGGATGATAGAGAAAGTAAATTATATAAACAATTTGGTCAGTTAGAAGCAAGTATGAATAAACTTAATTCGCAAATGAACTATTTTGCACAAATGTAAATATAGAGAGGTTAAATAATGAATGAACTTGCTGATAAATATAAAAATATATCATTAGATATAATAAATAAGTTAGAAAATAAAGATATAGAAAGTATAAATAAGCTTTTAGATCAAAGACAAGATATATTAGAAAGTGTTCTTGATAAAAAACAATTTAAAAACATTCTTTTAAAAGAAGATATAACAAACATAGATAAAACTATAAAAACTTTATTAAAAGAAAACATAGAACATGTAAAAGAAGAAATTAAAGAATATAATAAGTCAAAAAAAGCGAGTATGTCTTATATTAATTTAGGTAAAGAAAAATTAAATATTTTTAATAAAAAAGTATAAAGTTTTAAAAAAAATTTCCGATATATATTATTGTAAGCGATACTTGGCCAAGTAATTGCAAACAAAATAAAAAGACAAGGATGTCGTAAAAAACTAAGGAGAGTATAATTATGAGAATAAACACTAATATGAATGCTATGATAGCAACTAATCAAATGGCTAAAAACACTGCTTTATCTGGAAAATCTATGGAGAAATTATCTACAGGATTAAGAATAACTAAAGCTGGAGATGACGCTGCAGGTCTTGCTATATCTGAAAAAATGAGAGCTCAAATAAGAGGTATGGAACAAGCTGATAGAAACGTACAAGATGGTATATCTATGGTTCAAACTCAAGAAGGAGCTTTAGAACAAGCTGGAAACATAGCACAAAGAATGAGAGAACTTGGAATTCAAGCTGGAAACTCTACATTAAAAACTGAAGATAGAACTAAGATAGAAACAGAGTTAAAAGAACTAAATGAAGAAATGGCTAAAATAGCTTCTGAAACTAAGTTTAATGGAAAAGCTATACTAGATGGAAGTAACAAAACTATGACTATACAAGCTGGGGCAAATAACGAAACAAGAGCTATAAAAAACATAGATTTAAGCAGTATACAAGGTGCTTTAAGTTCAGCTGTTGATGTAACAACTGAAGTTAAAGCTGCTTCATTAGTAACTGCTTTAGATAATGCATTAGAATCTATAAACAATGGAAGATCTCAATTAGGAGCTATACAAAATAGATTAGAGTATACTTCTTCTAACTTAACTACATCTACTGAAAACTTATCTGCTGCTGAGTCAAGAATAAGAGACGTAGACGTTGCTAAAGAGATGGTTCACTTATCTAAGTTAAATATATTAAACCAAGCATCTCAAGCTATGGTTGCACAAGCTAAGCAACAACCAGAATCTGTAGCTCAATTATTAAGATAATAATATATTAAATTTAAAACTAAGGGGTAAAGCTTATGCTTTACTCTTTATTTTTAAATTTAATAAGATGAAAGGGATTTTATTATGAGACTTAGCATAGTTATGATGGTTAAAAATGAACAAAAATATTTGAATAATACATTAAGTTCATTAGAACCATTGATGAAAGCAATTAATAGTGAATTAATTATATTAGATACTGGTTCTACCGATGAAACTGTAAGTATAGCAAAGAAGTATACTAATAAGATTTATTATAAAAAATGGAATGACAATTTTGGGGATATGAGAAATACATCTATAAGTTATTCAAATGGAGATTGGGTGCTTATATTAGATGCTGATGAACAGTTGGTTGAATATGAAAAAATAGTTGGATTTTTTAACACTAATTTGCATGAAAATTATAATTGTGCATCTATAGAATTAAAAAATTTTACCTCAGAAGATGAAGAACTATATAGTAGGGCATCTATACCAAGGTTATTTAAAAAAGATAATAATTTTAGATACCAAGGTGCTATACATGAACAGCCTATATACAAAGAACCTATTTATAATAATATAGCAATTTTTAATCACTATGGTTATATATTTACAGATGAAGAGGTAAAGCAATCTAAAGTTAAAAGAAATGAAAAAATATTACTAACAGAACTTAAACTAAGACCTAAAGATCCTTATATAAATTATCAATTAGCGCAAAATTATATGGCAGATGGAGATGAAGAAGAAGCATTAACTTATATGGAGAGGGCTTATTTTATATATGAAAATTTAAAATTAAGATATATACCATGCGAATCAGGATTGGCAAAATTATATTGTCAACTAAGTAAATATGAAAAATGTGAACATGTATGTAAAAAATATATGAAATATGACAAAAACAATATAGATATATACTGTTATTTAGCATTAAGTCAAAAGGCTCTTAAAAAATATGATGAAAGTTTTAAAAATTATAAAAGGTATCTATATTTAATAGAAAACTATGATATATCAACACAATCAAATAGTATATTTGCTATTTGTGATACATTTGCATTCAAAGAAAATGCTAAATTAGATATAATAGATATTTTATTTGAACAAGAAAAATATGAATTAGTATTAAAACATTGTGAAACTCTTAAACAAGATCAATTAAAACAAGCCCAATATTATATATTTAAAAGTTTATACAATCTAGATAAATTTAGTGAAATTATAGATATGTACAATG
>NZ_JAKEDR010000064.1 GCF_023653455.1 Paraclostridium ghonii | reverse complement strand
ATAAAAAATGCTATCTAATTATATTTAAGATAACATTTTTTATTGTACATTTTTAAATCATATACATTTTAAGCTTTATATTTGAAAAATCAAGTATTTCCTTGTGAATAATATTTAATTCATTAAGTTCTCCATTTTTTAAAGTATATAATTTATTAGCTATTTCATATATTAAATCAAAAAATTCTTCACAAATTTTATCTTCTAACTTATATATTTTTTCACTTATGTCCTTAGGTATATTTAATTCTTCACTTTCTATCCCATAAATTTCTTCATTTTTAATATCTTCAATCATAGCCATAACAATAATTATTATTTCATTTGTGCTAAACATATTACTTGTCATTCATTAAAAACTCCTTTTGATTTTAATAATATAAGTTTTTTGCAGTTTGTATTTTTGTACCAACTACAATTTTTACATATCTCTTCTATTATATCTTCATTTATATTATTATATATCAAATTTTCAATTTTTTCATATTTATATACACCTTCTATTATATTAAAATAGTGTATTACTTTATTATCCATTTGTAAAACTTCTTCATCTGTAACACAATACTCATTATCTATATTATTAGGACATTTAGAACAAATGCTATCTAAATTAGCTGTAATTTTTATATTCTGGTTCTTATTTTCATTTAATTTTGAAATAATCTCAATCATATTATCAGTAAATTCTTTGCTATACCCTCTTCCTATAAAAGCTTTCATACAAAAAAGATGGTGTGGTCTTATTTCTAACACGAAAATACTTCTCTTTTAATTCTTTTTTTGATAGTTAATCCAATAGTAGTCGCTAACCCTACTTTTACTAAATCTATTAATATAAAAGGAACTACACAGACCATAAATCCTTCCATAAACCCAACTCCAGCTACAAATGAATACCATAAAGTCCCTATAGTGTAATTTATAATTAATGCTAATATCATAGATATCATTATAGAACTTATACTATTATATTTTTCACTTATATATCCTATCAATAAGGCCATTAATGGAAAGGCCATTATAAACCCACCCGTATAACCAAATATAATTCCAGCCCCACCACTCATTTGTGCAAATACAGGCATTCCTATAGCCCCTAATAATATGTATATCACTTGACTTATAAACCCTTTTTTTGCTCCTAGGATTACTCCACTTATAGTAACTGCAAATACTTGCATAGTAAGAGGTACTGTTGAAAATGGAAGTGGTATAGCTATTTGAGCTAAAATAGCAGTTATACTTGCAAACATGGCACAAATTATTAAATCTTTAGTGTTTAATTTCATATATCCTCCTTATTAGTTAACCTTTTTCGAATAATTAGTTTACATTTTAATTTTACATAATTACAATTACTTTTGTCAACCTTTTTTAATTTTAAAGTTAACTAAAAAAACTATCTCAATATAAATAGTTCTTAAATACCGAACTAATTTTTTATATTGAGATAGCCTATAATATATGCTATTTAACAAATAATTGTAGTAAAACTCCTGCCGCTACAGCTGAACCTATAACTCCTGCAACGTTAGGTCCCATTGCATGCATAAGTAAAAAGTTTGAAGGATTTTCTTCTTGCCCAACTTTTTGAACAACTCTAGCTGCCATAGGCACTGCTGAAACTCCTGCTGCTCCTATCATTGGATTGACCTTACCGCCAGTTACTTTATACATTATCTTACCAAATATAACTCCTGCTGCTGTACCTACTGCAAATGCTACAAGTCCCATAGCAGTTACTCCTAATGTTTGTGAAGTTAAGAATGTCTCTGCATTTGCTGTAGCCCCAACAGTTAATCCTAGTATTATAGTTATTATATATAACATAGGACCTGTTGCAGTTTCAACTAATTTTGGAACTACTCCACTTTCCTTTATTAAATTTCCAAACATAAGCATACCTATAAGTGGTGCTGCCGTTGGTAATAAACCTATAACTAGTACCATAATTACTATTGGGAATATTATTTTTTCTGTTTTTGAAACATATCTCAATTGTTCCATTTTTACCATACGCTCTTCTTTAGTAGTTAAAGCTCTTATTATTGGAGGTTGTATAACTGGAACTAATGCCATATAAGAATATGCCGCAAGTGCTATTGTTCCTAATAAGTGTGGTGCTAATTTCCCAGTTAAATATATTGCAGTTGGTCCATCTGCTCCACCTATTATTCCTATAGATGCAGATTCAGGGCCTGTAAATCCTATTAATATAGCCCCCATAAATGCAAAAAATACTCCAAATTGAGCTGCAGCTCCTAGTAAAAGAGTTTTAGGATTTGCAATTATTGGTCCAAAATCTGTACTTGCCCCTATACATAAAAATATTAGCGGAGGGTAAATACCTAATTTTGTACCTTGATATAAGTAATAAAACAGCCCTCCATTTTCTGAATCAGTAGCTGCTTTCATTAAGTCAACTCCAGGCATATTAGTAAGAAGCATACCTATTGATATAGGTATTAAAAGATATGGTTCATATCCTTTTCCTATAGCTAAGTATAAAAATACACATGCTATTAAAATCATTATTATTTGTCTATAATCTACCATTGCAAATCCAGTATTTGCAAAGAAAGTCTGTAACATTTCTAACACAGTAACGCCCCCTATTTTCTATACGATTATCCTATTTGTACTAAGCTATCACCAAGGTTTACATTTTGACCCTTTTCTACATCAACAGACACAACTCTTCCATCTACTGGAGATACTATTTCATTTTCCATTTTCATAGCTTCAAGTATAGCTACCACTTGACCTTTCTTTACTTGCTCTCCATTTTTAACCATTACATTCACTATAGTTCCTGGCATTGGTGCTTCTATAGTTTCGCCCGATCCTGGAGCTTCCTTCTTAGGCTGTGGTGCTTGTTTTTGAATTGTAGGCTGTGGTTTCTCTCCTTTTTTTACCTCTTCTATTTCAACTTCATAAACTTTTCCATTTAATGTTATATTGTATGTTTTAGCACTCATTTTTATCTCTCCTTAAAAGTTACTTATTTGTACCAATTACTTTATTCTAGTTATTCTCTTTACGTGGAGATTAGGATTTATCTTCCCTTCTCCAGCCATTATAGATGCAGCAATTGCAACTACTATTTTATCTTCTTCATCATCTTCTTCAAAATCTTCTTTTAATTTTGGTGTATCATTTTTAACTATTTTTTCTACTTGCGGTTTTGTTTTAAATATATATTTAAATGAAGATAACACAAGAGATATCAATATTAAAGTTAAAAATACTATGGTCATACTCGATATAGTTATATTGATAGCTTCCATTATACTTATTTCATTACCAAACATTAATTATCACCCATTTTCTACATAGTTACTGTTATATAGTGAACTTTATTTTCTTCACTTAACTCTTCTTCTTTTTTTGGATTGTATTTACTTTCTAAGAAGTTAGGAGCTACTTGTGGGAATAGTGCATAAGTTAATACATCTTCATCACACTTAGCTAAATTACCCGCTTCAGATTTTATCTTATCAAATTCTGGTTCTAAAAGATCTGCTGGTCTTATAGTTATAACTTCTTCTTCACCTATTATTTTCTTCTTCACTTCTTCATCTATAGGTGCTGGAGCTTTTCCGTATTGCCCTTTTACATAATCTTTTATTTCTTTTGGAATTAATTTATATCTCTCTCCAGATAGTACATTAAATAATGCTTGGGTTCCTACCATTTGGCTCATAGGTGTAACTAATGGTGGATATCCAAGGTCTGCTCTAACTCTTGGAACTTCTTTTAATACATCCTCATACTTTTGTGTTGCATTTTGTTGCTTTAATTGAGAAAGTAAGTTAGAAAGCATTCCTCCTGGAACCTTATAGTTTAAAGTTTGAGGTTCTGTTAATAAAACTTTAGGGTTTAAAGTACCCTTTTCCATGTACTTATCTCTTATTGGTTTAAAATATTCAGCAGTTTCTAGTAAAGCATCCATGTTTAATCCTGGATTTCTTTCCATTTCACTAAATGTTACAGCTAGGGATTCTGTTGGAGGTTGAGATGTTCCTCCTGAAAATGGAGATATTGCAGTATCTATTATGTCCACTCCAGCTTCAACAGCCTTCATATATATCATATCTGCTATACCACTAGTACAATGTGTATGTAATTCTATTGGTAGGTTACTTATAGATTTCATTTTTTTAACTAAATCATAAGCATTATATGGAGTTAAGACCCCTGCCATATCTTTTATACATATAGAGTCTGCTCCCATAGCTTCCATACTTTTTAATAGTTCTAAATAATACTCTGTTGTGTGAACATCACTTGTAGTATAAGAAATTGCACACTGGCAATGCCCTCCATACTTTTTAATAGCTTTCATAGATGCCTCAAGATTTCTAACATCATTTAATGCGTCAAATACTCTTATTATATCAATACCGTTTTCCAATGAAAGTTTAATAAACTTATCAACTAAGTCATCTGCATAGTTTCTATATCCAAGAAGATTTTGTCCTCTTAAAAGCATTTGTAATTTAGTATTTTTTACTCTTTTTCTTATTTCCCTTAATCTTTCCCATGGGTCTTCATTTAGAAAACGTATGCATGCATCAAATGTAGCTCCACCCCAAACTTCCATAGAGTGATACCCTACCTTGTCCATAGTTTCTAATATAGGTAGTATTTCTTCTGTGGTTAACCTTGTCGCAATTAAAGACTGATGCCCATCCCTTAATGCTGTTTCAGTTATTTTTAACTGATTCACTGTATCATCACTCTCCTAAAATTATAAATATATATATACCATGTAAAATTTACCTCATCTATATTATATACTCTTTCATTTAATTTCTAAAGTACTTTTAATATTTTTCAATGTTTTTTTAGTGTGTTTTTTTAATAGGTAGTCTTTTTATTAAGCCTTTAACTCATTTGATTTATTTTTATATAGTAACAAACTGTTTTAACTTATTAATTTTATTAAATTTTTTGTCTATTTTTCTTTATTAAGTATTGGTATTTTTGTTTTTTTAAGTTAAAATTTAAAATATAGAAAACATTTTCATATTTTAATTCGAAAGGTAGAACTTATGTATAACTGGATTGATGAACTTGTAAGAAATACAGATTTTTCTCAAAATAAACCTTTAAGAGATGTTGTTTATGAAAGTTTGAGAACAACAATAATAAGCGGTAAAATACCAGTTGGTGAACGTATTATTGAAAAGGAATATGCAGATAAACTTAAAATTAGCAGAACTCCTATACGTGAAGCCTTAAAAAGACTTCAGTCAGAAGAATTGGTTGAATATATCCCAAAGTATGGAGTAGTTGTAAAAAACGTTAGTAAAGATGATGCTCTAGAAGTTTATAAAATAAGAGAAGCCTTAGAAATTTTAGTTATTAATAACACTATAGACAATATTACTGAAGATGAAATATGTCAAATAAAAAACTTATTAGATTTAACAGAAATGAAAAATTCTGAAGGAGACTTAGCAGAAGTTCAGTTCCTATTTAAAGAGTTTAATACTTGTATATATAAAGCTAGCAAAATGAATAGACTTCCTTTAATGATTTCTCAACTAAATGATTATTTGCATCATTTTAGAAATATATCAATACTAGATGAAACCAGAAGGAAAAATGCAATATATGAGCATAGAAAAATTTTAGAAGCTATTGTAAATAAAGATAGAACAACCGCTGAGGAACTTATAAAAAAGCATTTAAAAGATTCATTATCTGTAGTTTTAAAAGAAATATAGGGTGTTTAATTACACCCTATATTTTGTAAAATATATCGTAAACTTCCCCCAAAAAAATAACTATCGCTAATAAATCTGCGCTACCCCCAGGACTTATATATTTTTCTATATATTCTTTTTCCAATTCAAACGCTAATTTTTTACCTTTATTAGTATTCATTCCACCTAATTTCAATATATTTTTGCAGTCTTTTTGTACCTTTTTTAAAGTGTTGATATTATGTCTGTACACAATAGTACTGTCTTGTACTATACTCATTAACATTAATAATGTATGTGAGTATAGATCATTTCCTTTTAAATTTAATTTTTTATATTCTATTAATATGTTATTAAATATAAAATCTAATCCACCCTTTACTTGGCCTCTTACCCCTGTAAATCCATATTTTATATATAGCTTTTCTCCATGGCTTAATTTTTCTTTAGTATCTAAGTCTTTAAAATCATCTAATATATCTTCAACCATATCTTTCATTATTTTTTGTGTGTTTTCAAAAGGTTGTCTAATATAAATATTTTTTGAAATACTCGCTATTACTATCCCCATTAGAAATATCATTCCCTTATGGGTGTTTACCCCTTTTGTAGTTTTAAACATTTCTTCTTCTGCTTTTATCCCTACTTTTCTTATTTTTCTAAAAATATCATCTGTGTTGTTATATGAATATCCATATTTAGCCATTTGTTTTAAATATGACTCTATTGCAAACCCACTTTCTAAAAAAGTATAATAATCCATATCATTGTGAGCTCCACTACTTACTGGAGATACTAACCCAAAAGAAGGATATGTTGAAACTTCTGCTATTATAGACTTTAAAGCTATTTGGGATAACTTTGATGCGATATTATCTCTTTCTCTTAAATACTCTATGTATTCTTTATATTTATTTTCAAAATATAACTTTATTTCATTTATGCTATGACTTTGGTTTCTAGAGCAAATATTTGCATCTAGTTCACATAAAAAGCACTTTCTATTTTTTTTATTTAAATCCTTACGCGATATCGTAACTATTTTATTTTCATTCATTTCATATACATCTATGTCAACACATCTACCTAAAATATGATTTTCTTCAATATTAATCATTAACTCCTTAGTTTTCAACAGATTTAAATCAATTAAAAAGTGAGTTATACAACCTTCTAGACTTTTATATTCTTTTTTAAAAATTATTATATCTTCGCATATTTCACTTATTTCATTACTTATTATCCCTTGTATTTCATCCGTTATGAAATTTGATTTTTCTAAACCAGGATAATTCACTCTAACAGTTACTAGTGTATATTTGCTATTCTCTCGAAGTAAATTTTCTTGAAGTATTACCCTTTTTTCTCTATCTAGTAAAAATTCATCTATTTCGTTTAATTTCATTTCTTATTTTTTCACCTTCTTCACTAAGTAAAAAATCATATGTCAAACTAGGTACAATATTTTTAATTTCTTCTATTTTATCTTGGCATAGCAATTCCCTTACTTTTGATGCACTTATATCTTTATTATCATATTGCTTTCTATCTATTATCTTAATATCAACATCATACTTCGGTAATATTTCGTTTAAACTTGAATTATACGTATTTGTTACTATACATGAATTTTCACTACCAACATACCTTGATTTAATGTTAAATTTATTAGCAAAATATTTCCCAAATATATTGCTATCAATTTTAGTGTATTCTTTTAAGCTATCATCACTTTCTTTTAAAAAATAAGTTGGAAAAGTAGTAGTTGAAATTATATACTCACTGCTTTCTACAACTAACACATTATTTAAATCTTTAACTCCATTTTTAACTAATTCAAATCTAGTTTTAAATGGAAATACTGATTTATCTTCCTCTACTAAAAAAACTATAACATTTTGATTTTCATTAGCTGCTTTTTCTATTAAATATCTATGCCCTAAAGTAAATGGGTTACAATTCATAACTAAAGAAGCATACTCTTTGGTTGTATCGATATTATACTTTTTTATTAACTCTGATAAAGTATTGTCTATTTTTTTATTTCCAGTCTCTAATAAACTCACTTTATCTGTTTCTATAATTAAACCATACCCTAAATTTTTAAATAAATATACATTTTCTGGTTTTGTATATATATAGTTATGATATACTCCATCTTCAAATAGTTTATTTGTTATATTAGATAGTAAAGTATTTGAAATTCCCTCTCCTTTGTACATATTATCTACTGCAAAGCATTTTAATATTTTCCCTAGCTTAGAACATGTTGCAATTATGTCTTTACCATCTTTTAATACAAGTGTATAATCTACATCTTCATACTTTAAATCAAATCTACTTAAGAAGTTTTCAACTTCCATACATTCATTTTTAGACTTAAGGTCTATAGTCTCTATATTGTAATACATTAAATTCCTCTCAATCTAATTATTAAATATTTTGTTTATTAAAGTAAAACCTACCATAAATAAAAATAATATAATAGCTATCATTGCTCCATCTTTTCCACTAGCTATAGTATATTTTACTTTTTTATTAGCAACATCTTCAGCCTCTTTAAACATACCTTCACTTCTAATCTCTTTTAAAAGTTCTTTATTATTTTTTCTTTTTTTACTAGGCATTATATATTCTCCTTATTCATTTAAATTATATTTTAATATGTTGAAAAAAGAGCATTGTTTAAAACAACACTCTTTTATAATTTATAATTAGAAAAATATTCCAAACATTACACTAGCTATTACAAGCATCATTCCCCCGCCTAGTCTTGAGGAAATTTGTGCAAATGAGATTAAATCCATACGTTTTGCAGCTCCTAATACTGCTAAATCTCCTGATCCACCTCTATTTGCCATACACAGACCTGCTGTTACAGCCGTCTCTATTGGATAGAATCCAACCACCCATCCAATAACTCCAGAACCTATTATTGCTCCTAAAACTATAAATGTTGCTATAACAACATTAGATATTGTAAACGCAGCTATTATTTCTCCTAAATCTGTTAACGCTATCCCTACTCCAACCATTATTACTAATAAAAATTGCTTTGAGAAAAATCCTTGTAATTTTTTCGCTCCTTCTTTTAACTCTAGTGGTATTACATTTAATACATTACATGCTGCAACTAAAAGAACCATCCATGCAAATCTATGAATTTCTATTTTAACATTTACTCCAAATAGGGTAAACTCTGGTATTTTAGCCATATCTCCTAATATATTTCCTGCAACATAAAATGTTGCTGCTAATATTAATCCTGCTGCAACTTCTCTTGCAGTAACCTTTACTTCTACTTTTTCATCTAATTTTGATAAGTCTTCTGCATTTCTTATAAGCTCTCCTTTACCATTAAACTTATCTCCCATTTTTGTTTCTCCAAATTTATTTAACATTGCTGCCAGTATTATGGCTACTATATTAGCTATAGTTAGTATCGATAATGCAAATGATAAAAATTTACCTGGGTCTCCGCCTGTTACACTTGCATATATTTCACTCATAGGTATTGCTCCTGCTCCTGTTCCTCCACCCATTATAGGAAGAACGTAAGAAGTTGCAATCTGACTAGCTGGTATACCAAATATCATCCCACCTAATATTCCAAGTACAAATGCACAAAAAACTCCACCTAGTATTGCCGGCAAATAACCTGCAAAAGCTTTTAATAATAATTTTCTATTAACGGCTAATATGGAACCTGTTATTAGTACAGCTATAAATAAATCTAGAAAATCTGCTGTATCCATAAACATTTTTACAGTTTCAACAGAACTTTCTGGTATAAATCCTATATATACTAACCATGATGATCCTAGAAATGCTAGTATAGATCCACCACCAACATATTCTTTCCATATAGGAATTCTGTCTCCTATAGTTCCAAATAATATACCTATAGTGTAAAGTAGTGCAAATGCTCCTAAAGAGTTATCAGGCAACTTACCTTTTAACATTGCGAATATAACTATCCCTGTAACAACGGCAAATATTTGCCATGGCATACCAAACATCTTAAAAGATGCTTTTACTGATGATTCTTTTTTACTTTTTACATCAACTGTTGTCATTAGTCAGACCCCTCCAAGTTTTATATGTTTATATGATATAAAATTACTTATATCCACAAATTAATATAGTTTTATTACTTTACTTTTTTAACAACATCAATTATACTTCCATCTCTATACTCAATTACAGCCACTACATCATCTGTAAACTCTATTTCCTTAGGTGTTCCTAGTAACCTAGTTGCTATATTTCTTAACTCAGCCAACGTTACTACGTTTATCCCAGCTTTTATAAATTTTTCCTTTAAATCATCACGATTAGGATTAACCGCTACCCCATAGTCTGTAACTACAACATCTACTGTTGATCCTGGGGTAACAATAGTTGTAACCTTATCTATTATTGTTGATATTCTTCCCCTTGTTAATGGAGCTACTAATATAGATACTTTTGCAGCTGCAGCTGTATCACTATGACCACCTGATGCTGCTCTTATAACTCCATCAGATCCAGATATAACGTTTACATTAAAGTCAGTATCAATTTCTAATGCACTTAATATAACAAAATCTAATTTATTTACACCTGCTGATTTATTAAATGGGTTTGCATAAAAATCAGCACTAACTTCTACATGTCTTTCATTTCTACCTACAGATTCAGCCGCAAATAAATCAAAACTTTGAACATCATATAATTGTTGTACTAAACCTTCTTCTAGTAGTTCTACCATTGGTTTTGTTATACCACCTAAAGCATAGCTACATTTAATACCTTGTTTTAATAGTTCTTCTTTTACAAATCTAGTAACAGCAAGTGAAGCCCCTCCTGAACCTGTTTGCATAGAAAATCCATCTTTAAATAGACCTGAGGCTAACATTACATCTAATACTCTTTTTGCCATTAAAAGTTCTTTAGGATTTGATGTAAATCTAGTAGCTCCAGACATTATTCCTTTAGAATCCCCTATTTCATCTACCACCACCACATAATCAACTAATGTTTGTGGTATGCTCTGTGGAAAGTTAGGGTAGTCAACTATTGTGTCTGTAACTACTACTACTTTATCTGCATACTGAGCATCTACCATTGCATATCCTAAGGATCCACAAATTGATTTTCCTTTAACTCCATTTGCATTTCCCATACAGTCCGCTGATGAAGCTGCTAAAAATGCAACATCTATTTTTAAGTCTCCTTCAACTATAGCTCTGGCTCTTCCACCATGAGATCTTATAACTGCTGGATTTTCGCCTAATATACCTTTAGATATTTCATTTGCTAGATTTCCTCTAAGCCCACTACTTTCAATTCTATTTACAACTCCATTTTTTATATGTTCAACTAATCCCCCATGACAACTTGCAAGTGAACTAGAAGCTATCCTAATATTTTTTATACCCATTTCAGATAATAAATCAGTTACCATCATAACTAACTTATCACCTGCCCTAAAATGATGATGAAAAGATATTGTCATTCCATCTTTTACTCCAACTTTTATTATAGCTTCCCTTAGTGAATCTATAACTTTAGTTCTTTTTATCTTATTTTTTATATTCTCACTGTTACAATCTAAAATTGTTCCTTTTGGTTGATTTTCAAATGCAAAACTATATGCTTTTCTAGATTCATACCCTTTTATACTTTTTAATACACTTTCATCTATTCTTTTATTGTTCATTAGTTGTCACCTCCTATGTTTATTCCGGATGCCTTAGCTAGTGTTAAAACATGTTGAGCTCTTTCTATTATTGGTTTATCAACCATTTTCCCATCAACAGTAAATACTCCTTTACCTTGTTCTATAGCTTGTTCTGTAGCCTTTATAATTTTGTATGATTTATCTATAGATTTTTTACTTGGTGTATATACTTTATGTACTAATTCCACTTGTCTAGGGTGTATTAAAGACTTACCATCAAATCCTAATTGTTTAATAAATTTAGCCTCATTTAAAAATCCTTCGTCATTGTTTACATCTGAATAAACAGTATCATGTACACTTACACCTGCTGCTCTTGCTGCTAATACTACCATTCCTCTTGCTGTATGCAGCTCGTGTCCTTCTAAAGATCTATCAGTTTTCATACATGTAACAAAATCTTCTCCACTTAATGCTATTCCCATAAGCCTTTTAGATGATGTTGCTATACTATATGCATTTAATACTGCAATTGGAGATTCTAATGCAGCCATAAGTTTTGTACTTCCTATTTCTTTTCCTATTTCCCTTTCGATTCTTTCAACTTCATTTTCTACAGTTATCACATCTTCTGCTTTATCTGTTTTTGGTATTCTTATTACATCCACTCCAGCTCTTACAACAGCTTCTAAATCTTCTTTCCAAAATTCTGTGTCTAATGCATTTATTCTTACTACTGTTTCTATATCTAGCTCTTTATAATAATCTCCTAATTCTTTTAACATGTTATAAACTAGTAATCTAGCTGAATCTTTTTCTGTTATTGCTATAGCATCTTCCAAATCTAACATAATTGAATCTGGTTTATATATATGAACATCTCTTATTAATCCAGGATTGTTTCCAGGAACAAATAACATAGAACGTCTTAATTTCATAATATACCTCCTTATATATACTTGTACTCTTTATTTTTAGCCGATCTATATGCAGCTGTTTGTACTCTACTTTTTATAACTGGATCTATTGCCCCTTTATCATTTGCAAATATCTTAGCATTTTCTATATTTAAATCTTTCAAAGTTTCTTTTATAATACTTTCTATTTGCTCCCCAAATTGGGATATTACTGTACTTTGAAGACTTAATTCTATACCATTACTACTTGGCTCTATAATTATTTGAATATCACTTGATTCTAATGTCCCAGCACTAGCAGTTATTTTTAACTCCATACTATTTACTCCCTTTCTTTTTGATTATAATTTGTATAAATGCCAAACAAATTGTATACAATTTGCTTTATTAGTATACCTAACCCAAGTTTAGCATACAATTGAAACCCATTCAATAAATCGTTTGCCTAAAGTGTGTATTTTTAGTGTTTTTTATAAATTGTATATAGTTATATAAATGTTTGTTACAAAAAAATAAGTATTGGACATATCCAATACTTATTTTTTACTTTATTATTTTTTTACTTCACACGCTTTTATAAACGCTTGCTTTGCATTATATACATGAATTCTAGCAACTTTTTCTGCAAGTTCTTCATCTCCAGTTTCAATAGCTTGTACTATATCGTTATGTTCTTTTATAGCTTCAAGTCTTCTTTCATCTGTAAGTAAACTAATTCTTCTTAAACTCTTTAAATAATCATATATAGTTTCTAATCTGTCTATTAGCCTTTTATTTTTACTTGCATTTAATAGTATTTCATTATACTCATTATGAGCCTTTATATATTCCATATTGCTACTAATTTTTATGCAATCTTCCATTATGCTTATTATTTCTTTTAATCTTCTAATTTCTATTCTTGTAATATGTAAACAAGCCAACCTTGAAACCAATCCTTCTAGAACTTCTCTTATATCATATATTTCAATTGCATCTTCTTTAGATATTCCTTTTACTAAAGTTCCCTTTCTAGGTACATTAACGGCTAATCCTTCTATTTCTAATTGTCTTAATGCCTCTCTTACAGGAGTTCTACTAACCCCCATACATTTAGCAATATTATTTTCAATTAATCTATCTCCTTGATTTAACTTGCCTTCAAATATTGCATTTCTAATTTCATGCAAAACAATCTCCCTAATTGGCCTTAAATCATTATTCTCAACTTTATCAAATATTACATTCATATATATCTACATCCTTAAATTCGACTATTTTTTCCCCTAATAGTATTATAGTTGCTAATGTAATAATATACAAATATTTTATAGTTTTTAATTATTTACTTTATTTCTCCCAAACTTTGAAATGGAAATAATCTTATACTTACTTCCCCTACTATTTCATCCTTGCTTACAACCCCTACTTCATTATCTCTACTGTCTTTGCTTACTAATCTATTATCTCCCATAGCAAAATAACTATCATTTGGTATTTTCATATCTATATCTCCTGCTGTGTATGTATCTTTTAAATAAGGTTCATCTATTAATTTACCATTTATATAAACTTGCCCACTTTCTATTACTAAATGTTCATTTGGAAGCCCTATAATTCGTTTTACTAAACTCTTTTTCTCCCCGTCATTATTTTTTAAATCTGTTTTAAATACTACTATGTCCCCTCTGTTTGGATTATCCATTTTATACGCTAACTTATTTATTATTAAGTAATCTTTTGTATTCAAAGTTGGATACATGGACTCTCCACTAACTACAGTAGGTACAACAAAATATGTAACTATAAGCCCCATACATATAGCTAATGTTATTATCTTTGCCCATTCAATAGTTTTTTCTATAACTTTTTCTTTCATGTTATCCCCCCATACATTTATTCCTGTATTTAATTTTCTATTTTTATAAATGCATGTCCTTCGCTAATTCCAAGGTTTCGTACTCTATATTCTTCCATAAAAAAAACCTAGATAACAATTTGTTACCTAGGTTTACATATATATTCATTATATTAAATAATAGGGTTTAACATTCTTTCTTTTAATACTTCTTTCGCTTTTTCATAGTATTTCATGTATTTTTCTTTCGGATAATCTCTAAAATTAGAAAGTTCTCCTTTTACGCCATACTTTCTAAATGGTATTAATTTAAATTTAGTATATCCATTTAAATTTTTTATATATTCAAGTTCTTTACTAAATACATCCCAATCATCATTTATATTTTCTATCAATACAGTCCTTATTTCATATAATTTATTGGTTTTTGCACATTTATTTATATTTTTAAGAACTATATTATTTTCTATCCCAGTAACCTTTAGATGTGTATCCTCGTTAAAGGCTTTTAAATCAAACATAAATCCATCTACATGTTCTATAAGATTTTCAATATCTTTTTCATTTATATTACCATTTGTATCTACAAAAACACTAAGACTTGTTTTTTCATGAATCATATCTGCAAATTCAATTATAAAATCACTATAAATGCTACATTCTCCTCCAGAAAAAGTAATTCCATCTATAAGGTTTTTATACTTGTTAACATAGTTAAATAATTCAGTTGTATCATAGTAAGTAACCTTAGGAGATGCAAATTTTTTGCATACATTTATACATTCATCACAATTCACACACTTATTTTTATCATATTTGATTGTATCTTCAAATGTAATAGCTCCCACCTTGCATACATTTATACATTCTTTACAATAAAAACAAGTGTTTTGTGTTTCTGGATTATGACAATATATACACTTCATATTACAACCTTGTAAAAATATACTTATTCTACATCCGGGTCCATCTATAAAGCTCATATTTATAATTTTATTAACAGGAGCTTTCATTAAGCTTTCCTTACCTTTCTTTCTTCAATTCCATTTTTCATACTTAATGCACCTAATAAAACTGAATCTTCTCTTAGATTTTGACCTTCATTAAATTTATTTATATCAGTCTTTTTAACTAAATATCCAGTTATTCTTACAAACTCTGAAGAATCGCTATTTATAGATAATACTCTTATTCCATTTTCAAGAGCTCCTTTTACAACTCTTAACATTCCATCTATATTGTTTTTTGCAGTTTCATCAAACAAGTATATATCACTACATCCAGTATCAAAATATTTATGAAGTCTTCCTGATAAATTGATATGATCAAATATATCAGGTTCACATCCGTATTTAATTCTCACTGCTGGAGTTGTGTCTGTATCCGACTCTAATCCCCCCTGTGCATGAACTCCATGCTTACCTTTTGTTCCTCCACAATATATAGCCTCTTCATTTCTAATCAACTCAGCAAATCTTTTGCATATTTCTTCTGCTATATCATTTGCTCTATCATCATGCCCCATTTGTTTTCCTGTAAATATCTCAACACATTCGAAAGTTCCATATATAGCTGGCATAGATGTAAACTTTTCTAAATCTATTAATCCCTCTTTTGCTAAAAATGAACTTTCAAAGAATTTAGCTTCTTCAACTAAATATTTTATTCTTGCATTTGTAAGTTCTGATAATAATTTTACTGCTTTTGGAAGCTTTACATTCATAAAGTCTTCATAGTTTTCACTTTCTTTAGCTAGTGCCTTTAAATTTAATCTAGTTAGTGTATGCGCTCCTCCTCCTATTTTTAATGAATTGTAACAACTAACTACTCCATAATCTTCTCCTAAGTCATTACTCATTAGCTTATGATTTACAAAATACGGCTTTATATTTTCAAGAGCTGACGCTATTCCATATTTTATAAGGTCATCAGGAGTTTCGTCACTACACTTTAATGTAACATTAGGAACAGCTTTTCTAAGCTCTCTCTCTATTTGAATTACTAACCTTCCAACTCTACTGTCTTTTGGTCCTATATTCATGTGAACAAATGCATCAGGTAGCGTTCTATCTATATTTATAAGTAACATTTTTATTAAGTTATATCCTTCTTTTTCACTAACAGTGTCCATAAATGGTTCTAATACATCATCTATTTGTCCTACATAAACTGGATACCCTGTTATAGACGGCACATATCTATAAAGTATTAGCATTGCATTAACAGCTTCATATAAGTCTTTTGGTGGCTGTATATCTAAATATTCACTACCTTGCTTTATAAATTTAACATAATCAGGAAGTATATATCTTGGTCTATAGGGTCTAGTACCTTCATTCATATCACATAGTATTTTTCTATCTAAATATGATTTTGTTTCATTGCTTATTTCTAAAGGTTCTAAAGAATCTTCTGCTAATCTTGCCATATTAGCTCTTTTTTCATGATATTGCATATCCGTAGAGTGTAATATTTGTTCTATACTGTTCATTATTTAGTCCCCCATTATTTTATATTTATTACATTAATTCTACCACACTAATAAACTTTTGTTAATATCAATAAACATTTATTTATATAT
>NZ_JAKEDR010000063.1 GCF_023653455.1 Paraclostridium ghonii | reverse complement strand
ATCAAAATCTAATTTTTCTAATATATCTAAATTTGAATATTCAACCCCAAAATCATCTATAGCAATCATAAATCCATATTTTTTCAATCTATCTATAGATTTATTGATTTTGTTTAAGTCATTTATTCCAACTTTTTCAACTATCTCTATACATATACTATGTTTTTTCATATTCATAGATGTTGTTATATCATATATTTGCTTTATAAAATTATCGTTTTCAATTTCATTTAAAGACATATTTAATGATATATAAAATTCATCATTTTTTATATTGTTGTATTTCTTTATAGTACCATAATCTCGTATTGCAAGTTTTAATATATACAATGAAGTTTCAAATAACATATCGTTATTTTCAATATCTTTTATAAAAAAATATGGTGTTAATACTTTTTCATCTTTATATAGTCTTAGTAATCCTTCAAACCCAATTATCATATTTTTTTTAGGATCTACTATTGGCTGATAATATAAAAAATATTTATTATTTGTTAAATCAGCTCTTACAATTTTTTGAATTCTACTTTTTTTAATGTACGGTAATTTTCTTTTGTAAAAAATATATGATAAAAAAGTCATAATTCCTAAATATGTTATTATCAATATAACAAAATTGTTTTTATAAGAGTAATTTGTTTCATTAAAATAGGTATCTTTAAGCTTGTCTATAGGGCTATTTTTTTGCTCATCATACTCTTTTAATATATTATCTATATCTTTTATAAGTTCCTTATTGTTTTTACTACCAGCTATATAAGCAGGTCCTGCTGAATATTCAAATATTTCTTTCATATCTCTCAATTTCGCATTGTTTATATGAGAAATTGTAGCATCTATCTCTTTTTTTAACAATAAATCATCAAGTTCTTTATATGAATGAGCTTCTATCGGTATTACCTTTATATTTCTATATTCTAGAAAATCCATGATCCAATTAGAATTAGATTCTCCAGGTATATATCCAAATCTTAGGTTTTCTAATTCTTCTAAATTTCCATAGCTTATAGACTTATTAGTGTATACTCCATAAGTTTCTACGGCTATATAACTATTTGTATACTCATACTCATTCACACTGTCTGCTGTTCTATTGATACCAATAAGTAAATCTAAATCTCCAGTTTTTAACATACTCATTGCTTGTAAAATACTAGTATATGTATACTCATATTCAATTCCCAAATCATTGCATATAGTATCTAATATATCATTATAATATCCAGTTGGATTTCCTTTATCTACATAAAAATATTGGTTATAATCATAAAATGCAACTTTTATAACTTTATTTTTATATGGTTTATCCTGTGAATATACCTTATTATCAATCATGGGAACTAATACTATAAGAATAACTAAAATATTACTTATTTTATTAAGCATAATTCTCTCCGTTTAAATTGTATTGTATTTAATAATAATATCCTCCTTAAATGCACTTAACCATATACTCCCATTCTACTTATATCATAGTCTAGTAAACTTTATACTATCTTCTGATATGTAATATATATTATATTTATCTTTTTATATTATAAGGAATATATTGTCTCCATTTCTCCCTCCTATTTATGTTTTATTAAATTCTTATTTACTTGTATATTATACTCGGCTTTTTTTACTTTTTTTGCATTTTTTTATATTTTTTAACATTTTTTTGCTTTACTAATCTTTTTTATAAATCCAAAAATAGAATACACTCAATGTATTCTATTTTTTGTATCATTATTTAGTTGGCAAAACTATGATAAATTTGCTACCTTTTCCTAATTCACTTTCAATATAAATTTCTCCTCCATGCAAGTTCACTATGTCTTTAGTTATTGTAAGTCCTAATCCACTGGAGTTTTGAATTGCTTCATTTGCATCTACAACTTGCCTAAACCTATCAAATATAATTCTCTTATTTTCTTCATCAATTCCAATTCCATTATCTTTTACATATATCTCTACTTTGTCACCATGGTCTTTTATTCCTACTTCTATAGTTCCACCTTCTGGAGTATATTTAACAGCATTACTTATTAAATTCTCAATGCATCTTTTTATTTCTTTTTTATCAAAACAAACAATTTTTTCTTCGATTTCTGGATCTATAATAAACTCTATCCCTTTACACTCAACATGATTTTTTAACCTTAAAGCTTCATTCTCTATAACTTCAACTATATCTTGTTTTGTTTTATTTATTTTATATTTACCATACTCTATTTTTTCTATATCCATTAAATTCGTAATTAATTCTAATAACCTCTCTGTATTTTTATTAATTATATTCATATGATATTTTAAACTTTCTTTACCGACTCCTTTTTTATTAACCATAGCACTTATCAGTTGCTCTGTAGATGATATCACATTTAATGGAGTCCTTAATTCATGAGATAAGTTTACAAAATAGTTATTCTTTTTCTTTTCTAAACTTAAAACTTTATTAAATAATTTCTCACTTTTTTCAATTTCCTTTGTAAGAGCTTTAGTTCTTTTATTTACCATTGCATCTAAAAGTTTAACTTTACTATTATAATACACAATAGCGAATATAATTATAATTATGTATATAGTAATAGCGGTTTTGCTTTTCCAAATAGGTGGTTTTACTGTAAAATTAATAGTTTTTTCATTAGATTCAGCTACGTTATTATTTATAGCCTTTAATTTTAAAGTATACTTTCCTGGATTTAAATTAACTAAATTTAATTTATTACTTTTAGCATCTTTGAAATCGTTATCTATTCCAACTATCTTATAATAGTACTTAGTATCTCTTATATTTTTATAATATGGTAAAAACATTTCTATAGTTATATTATTTTCATTATATTTAAAACTTCTATCTTCAATATTTTTATATTTCTTTTCATTTACGTATATATCTCCTATAGATAAATCTATATAGAACTTTTTCTTCTTTAACTCTTCACACCTAAATGAGTTTAGTCCATTAGTTCCTCCAAAAAAAATCTCACCATCACCGCTTATATGAAATGATTTACCATTAAACTCCCTCCCCTGTAATCCATCTACTATATCAAAATTTGTAAATTCATTTTTCTTATAATCAAACTTTGATAATCCATAGTTAGTACTCACCCATATATGATCTAACTCATCTATTATTATTCCATATATATTATTATTCGGTAATCCATCTTCCACTGTATAGACTTCAAATTTTTCTGTTTTAGGATTAAATTTATTAATACCATAATTTGTTCCTATCCATAAGTTTCCTTCTTTATCTTCATTTATGGAAAAAACAGAGTTATTACTAATAGAGCTTGTTCCATCTTCTTTCATTCTATAAAGCTTAGTTTCTTGTGTTTTGGGATCAAATTTTAAAAGCCCACCATCTACAAAATACCCTATCCAATAGAATCCTCTACTATCTTTATAAATACATCCATTTAATTTATCTTCAATATTGTATTTAGATTCTAATTTTGACATATCTTTTATATAGCCTGTATCTAAATTCAATATTTCAACTCCTTCAGTAGTTCCTAACCAAACATCATTATTATCGTCTATTAGCAAACTTCGTACATTTGTGTCTTTTAATCCATTTTCTTTTTTATATACTTTAAATGTATTTTCTTTTTTATTTATCACATTAACTCCATCATCTGTTGATATTACAATTAAATCTCCTTTACCTTTTATATCATATACTTTATTACTACTTAATCCATCTTCTTCTTTTATATACTTAGCAATTTCTTTTTCTCTATTTAATACCGTAACACCCTCTGTATTACTTCCAATCCACACTAATCCATCTTCATCTTTATAAACTCCACTTACCATATTATCTGAAATTGATGTTTCACCTTCTGTATTTGGGTCTTGTTTATAATAATTCATAGTGGTTTTTGAATCAAATATACTTATTCCAGAATAAGTTCCTAGCCATAAAAGACCTGTTTTATCTTCCATTATACAAAATATTAAATTATCAGTTAATCCATTAACATCATATTTTCCTTTTTGGTACACCCTAAATTTATCTTTTGACTTATCATATTTAACTAGCCCTGAATCTGTCGCTAGCCAAAGCTCTTTATTTCTATCTTGTAATATATCTCTTATAGATGCTTTTTTGTCTATACCTTTAGGTGGTTCATACTCTTTTATTTTTTTATTCCTTATATTTAATTTATATAAGTTTTCATCTCTTGTTCCTATCCATAAGTTTTCTTCTTTATCTAAGTATAATTTATATATCGATAAATCCTTTCCATAAGTTTCTTTAGTTAGAAATCCTTCAACCTTCCCACTATCTTTGTCTAGCCTATATACTCCTTTTTTAGTCCCAATCCAGTAGTTCCCATAGTCATCTTCTTTTATATCATATACATACTTACTTTTAAAATCTCTCATATTTTTTATTGCAGGTTTAAATTTATCTTGTTTTTTATCATATATATCTATACCTTTTGCCGTTGCAATTAAAATATTCCCTTCTTTATTTATCAAAATATCATAAATACTTCTATCCGATAAATTTCCATTATCTTTACTGTTATAATAATTTTTTATTGTATCTGTTTCAGTATTTATTTTACTTACTCCTCCTAAAGTAGCTACCCATAAATTCCCCTGTTTATCTTCTTTTATATCTACAATATAACTATTTAATAATCCTTTCTGAGGATCTTTTTTTTGCCCATAAACTTTAAATTCATAACCATTGTAAACGTTTAACCCATCGTTAGTTCCTATCCATATACGCCCTTTACTGTCTTGTTCTATAGCTTGGACAGTTCCTTGAGATAGCCCTTGATTTATAGTTATATTTTTAAAGTTTATACTTTCTTGTGCATTAGAAATATTAGTTTTAAATATTAATATAAAAACTATTAATATAAATAATTTCAAATATCTTATTTTTTGCATAAGCTTTATCTCCTAAATCTTTACTTATTACTACTCACTATGTAAGCTTTCAGTGTATGCAACAATCCTTCTGTACTTTAATCTTGGATAACTGTCACTTATAAGTGCATAATTTGAAAGCTTATTTCCTATCCATTTAGAATGCAACTTGCTATATATCCTAATTGATGCTAAAAATATTCTACACTTAGGGCAAGTATATATATGGTGTAATCTTTTATTTGTATTATTAAATTTTGTTCCTATATCATATGATCTAACTTTGTATAGTACCTGCTCATTGCAATTTGGACACATATATATAGACTTATAATAAAGAGAATTTTTTTTAAATTCAGTTGGATATTCACCTTCTATATCTCCAACTTCTTTTATATTATCTATAGAATCTACCCAACTTATTTTTTTCAGCATTTCTTTATCTGTAACTTGAAAATCAAAATTATCTAAGTAATCTTTGTTTATTTTAAATTCTTTTAAATAGCTATATCCTATAGTTTTTTTACTTAACTCTCTTATATTATTTTCTTCTATATATATTTCTTGATTACAATTAAAGTTTTTCCGGTTAAATAAACTATGTTTTATTTTCATGGGATCACCCCTTTGATACTTTTTTATTGATACTACGAGTATACACTTTTTAACCATAGATTTTTGTCGAAATTAGTATCTTTTTTAAATTTTATACTGAATTTACAAAAACAATGCTAAATATCAATATTAATTTTTATAATTAAATAAATTGGAATCGATCATATATATTATTATAATGTTACTATATATTTTTTATTAAGATTAAAATGAGATATATCTGTGAACGCAATAAAAGTTTATCTAAATGTGGATGTAAGGAAATAGGTAAAATAAAACAAATTGGTAATGAGAAAATATTTCGAGCTAATATGTTTTCAACTTAGGTAGAATCAAATATAATATTTGATATATGTACTGAATGTGGTTATATTTTAGAAATGAGAGTAGAAAAGCCTCCTAAATTTAAACAGTTTTAGATTTTTTAACTATTCTTTTTAAAATCTTTAATCTATTTAAATATTTTAAAATTACAAAAGTATAGTAAGCTGCTAATATCTAATCCTCTGACATTTTAGCCATTTTCTAGTCTGTTGAAGAAGCATTAGATATTAGCAATTTATGAGTGTATAAAAATAAGTTATACAAATTTAACGAATTTCTTCACATATTACATCATACTTAATTCCATTTAAATTTATACTATATGTTTTTTTATTTATTACTTCAAAAGTTTTCATATTACTTTTAATCTCATCTATTACATGTTCATATTTTTTAAAAATTCTATGAGATTCATATATATCTACTTCTTTAAACCTAACTTTATCTCCTGGTTTTGCTTGAGCCAATTTATACAAATCTACACTTATAACGTTAGCTATTTTCGCATACCCACCTACAGTTTGTCTGTCTGCCATCATTATAATAGGATTTCCATGTCCTGGAACTTGAATTGCTCCAAAAGCTATTCCATCAGATACTATATCTGCTCCATTTATATGATTTATTTTTTCTCCAGATAGTCTATATCCCATTCTGTCGCATTCATTGGTTATATCATATATAGAATTTAAAAAAATCTCCATACTGTTTTTGTCAAACATATCATCTTGAGGTCCTCTTATTACTCTTAATGTAATTTCATTTTCATACTTTGGTATATATTTCTTAGGCAATATTGAATTTATATTCCCGTCAAATTCAAAGAGATTTACATAGTCTCCATCTTTAAGTTCTCTACCTTCATATCCACCTAAATTAGCTTTTGTATATGTTGATTTGCTCCCCATAACAATAGGAACATCTATACCTCCACCAAATGAAATATATGTTCTACATCCATTTTTCATTCCTGAAAAAGATAATATATCTCCTTTGTTTACAATGTAACTTCTATACATATCAATTTCTATTCCATTTAGCATAGGCCCTAAGTCTCCACCAGTTATAGCTATAATAGATTTTTCATGAAATTTTATACTTGGTCCAACTATCAACGCTTCAATACATGCCTCATATTCGTCATTTCCAACCAATAAATTAGCAACTCTCAATGAATAGTCATCCATTGCTCCAGAAGCTGGAACTCCATATTGTTGAAATCCTACTCTAGGACCACCTTGGATTAAGCTTAATAAACCTTTTTTTAAAACTGTGAATCCCATTGATTAGATCCTCCTTCACTTAAAATTTTTTCAAATTTTTCTTTAGTTATAGGAATAAATTTAACGTAATCTCCTGCGCTTAATAGTATAGGTTTCTCTCTTTTAGGCTCATATAAATCAATAGGTGTTCTTCCTATTAATTGCCATCCTCCAGGGCTATCTATAGGATATACCCCTGTTTGTTTTCCAGCTATACCTACAGACCCTGCCGGTATCTTAACTCTAGGGTTTGATAATCTAGGTGTTTCTAGTTTTTTATTCATTCCTCCTAAATATGTAAATCCAGGTGTAAATCCTAACATATATACCAAGTATTCAACTTCACTATGAAGTTTTATAACCTCTTCAATAGTTAAGTCATTCTGTTTTGCAACAGTTTCTATATCAGGTCCAAAATCATCTCCATATAAAACAGGTATTTTTACTACCTTAATTTCTCCTTTATCTGAAATTTTTAAATTGCTTTCTATTTCCTTTATAGAATTTATAAGATTGTTAAATGTTACTTTTAATGGATTATAATTTATCATAAGAGATCTGTATGTTGGTATCATCTCATCTATTGACTCCATTAAATTAGATTCTTCTATATTTTTCATTAAATTTATAACTTTTCTATTTATCTCTTCATCTATAGTGTCTCCAAGCTCAACAACTATAGATTTATCCCCAGCTAATAAATATTTTGTCTCCATAATCTAATCCTCCTATTAATTAATTTAAAATAACTTAGTTATATTCTGTAATGACATTAATCCTCCTATTGCAGTAACTATAACTACTAAAATCCCAATAATTAATAACCATTTAGGATGTTTATATTCTCCAACTATTTCTTTATTTTTAGAAGCTAATAATACAACGCCTAAAGTAATAGGAAGGATTAATCCATTTAAAGATCCTGCTAAAATAAGTAAGCTTGCCGGGTTTCCTACTACTACCATTATTAATGTTGAAACAAATATAAATAATATTATAAATTTATTTTCATGTTTTTCTATAAAAGGATGTAGTGTTTTTATGAAAGAAACAGATGTGTAAGCAGCTCCTATAACAGATGTTATACTTGCACTCCATAAAACTAATCCAAAGAATTTATATCCCAAATTTCCTGCTCCATATTTAAATGCTGATGCTGCTGGATTTGTAGGATCTAAGCTTATTCCTTGTGAAACAACTGCAAAAACAGCTAGAAATAATAAAACCCTTACTATAGTTGCTACACTTATACCAAGTATTGATGATCTCGTTACATCTTTTAAATTTTCTTCTCCTGTTATCCCTGCATCAATTAATCTATGTCCTCCAGCAAAAGTTATATAGCCTCCAACACTTCCTCCTAAAAGAGTTATTATTGGAAATATTAATCCAACTGGATTTTCCGGAACAAAAGTTCCTTTTATAACTTGACCCATATCTGGCTTATTTATTATAGCAACGTATCCTACTACAAGTATAACTATAATGGCTAAAACCCTTGTAAATCTATCTATTATCGGACCAGATTCTTTTATTAAGAAAATTGCTATAGCTATAAATCCGCATACTGCTGTTGCTATTGTAACATCTGAATTAAACATTACATTTACTCCAAGCGCGGCTCCACCTACATTTCCTATATTAAATGCAAGTCCTCCTATTCCAACTAATACAGCTATGAAATATCCTAATCCTGGCAAAACCTTATTTGCTATATCTTGACCTCTAAGCCCCGATACTCCTATTATCCTCCATACATTAAGCTGAGCTCCAATAAAAAATATAGTAGTTATTAAAACTACAAACCCAAAACTAGCTCCATAGGTCTCTGTAAATGTAGCTGTTTGTGTTAAAAAGCCTGGACCAATAGCTGAAGTTGCCATTATAAAGGCAGCTCCCATAATAGCTGTTAAATTTTTTTTATCAGACACAAATACCCCTCCAATTATTTAATAATTTCATTTATACAAGATATTTTTATTCCTTCTCTTATAAGTTCTTCTCTTATATTTTTTACAAATTCTATAGCTTTTGGATTATCTCCATGTACACATATAGAATCTGCTTTTATATTTATGTATTTTCCATTTATAGCCTCTACCTTATTTTCTTTTACCATTTTTATAACTCTTTTTATTGCAATCTCTGTGTCATGTATAATAGAACCTTCTATACTTCTTGAAACTAAAGTTCCATCACTATTGTATGCTCTATCTGCAAAAACTTCGCTAGCAACTTTTAACCCAACTTCTTTACCTGCATCTATCATAGAACTATTTGCAAGTCCAAGTAATATTATATCTTTATCAACCTCGTAAACAGCTTGTGATATTGCTAATGCTAACTCATAATCTTTTGCTGCCATATTATAAAGTGCTCCATGAGCTTTTATGTGTTGTAGCTTTTGTCCATTTGAAACTGCAAAAGAATTAAGGGCTCCTAATTGGTACTTAATATATGCCTTAACTTCTTCTTTGCTAATTTTCATTTCTCTTCTTCCAAACCCCATGATATCCATAAAGCCTGGATGTGCGCCTATTTTTACATTATTTTCTAAAGCCAATTTTACAGTTTTGTCCATTTGGATTGGATCTCCAGCATGAAATCCACAAGCTATATTAGCTGACGTTATGTGCTTTAAAACTTCATCATCCATACCTATTTTGTAACATCCAAAACTTTCCCCTAAATCACTATTTAAATCTACTTTATACATTTTCCAATCCCTCCAATTTATATTTTTTATAAAATTTGTTCTCCTATCTTATAAATTTTATGTATAAAAAAAGACTCTCATATCCCTTCTTTAAAAAAAGGGACGAAAGTCTTATTACCTGCTTTGCCACCCTAGTTGTTTATGCTTTAAAAGCATAAACCTCCTTAGTCATGTAACGTAGTATACGGCTAATCTTACTATTATTTTACTTCTTAGCTATATTCTTTATTATATTTGTTAATCATTATATTATATATATTATTAAGTTTCAATACTAATATTAAAAATTTTTATGATGTATAACCCTACAACAAAAAATATAACTTCATATATTAATTTAGAGGTACTATTTTTAAGTTAAATACAATTTTAAATATAAAATAATTATCATAATAATGATTTTAATTGTCCTTTAAGATAATTACATTTGTGAATACCAGTAAAGTTTTATACTATTTGTAATTTATTTAATTGTAAAAAATAATGGTATGACTTAATTGAGCCATACCATTATTTTTATCTTTTCTTTCTGTTTATAATTATTAAAATTAAACTAATTAAAAATAATCCAACATAAATTAAAACACTGTTGTCTCCTGTTTTAGGAGATTTAAAAATTCCTAATTCATTATTATCACTTTCTTCAGTTGCAATAGTATCACTTGAACTGTCTATATTATCTTTATCGTTTGAATTAATTTGTTTATCAGACTTTTCTTCCCCTTGCGCTAATGCAGTAAATATCCAGTCAACTTGAAATATTTTTCCTTGATACTCACTTGTAGCATTTGGGCCATCTAATTCAATCTCTGCTAAAAGTTTAGCACTTTCATTTTTGTTAAATGTTCCTAGGTATATATCTTCTTCAAGCCCATTTGCGCCGCTAACAGGCCCTTCATATAATATTTTATCTTTATATGTTACTTTTAAATCTATTTTTTCTAATAAATCATATTCTTCTTTGTCTGTAACTCTTTCAGCCCTTAGATATAATTCAAATGGTTTATCATGGGAACTACTTATATCAATTACACCATATTCTTTATCTCCAGGCATCATATTTAGGCACTCTAAAAACTTTTTTTCTGGAAATGTAATTATTCCATCTACATTACCCTCTAATATAACATTTGAGGGAGCTTTTTGAATAGCATGCCCATTCAACGTTAATATTAAGAGAAATGAAATTGTTAATATTAACGTAATAAAATATCTCTTCACATTCTCCCCCTAAATATTTTTTTATTTTTTACTTCCAACTTCTCTTGTTTCAGTTTCAGTTATTGTTACCCCTTCTTTAGCTTTATCATTTCCTGAAGCTGGATTAGATTCAAAATCATTTAATCTATTAGTTACTGTATCTCCTGCATTTTTCCAAGCATCATCTTGTGCATCATTATCCGCTTGTATAGATTCAGCTTCTACGAATACATCAAATTTAGCATCTCTATATTCAGATCCTGCTTCAGTTGATAATTTTACACTAGATAAAATTGGGTTAGTAAACTTTTTGCTAGCTATTTTCCCCATATAATAATAATATCCATCATTTCCTTTTAGCCACTGTCCATCTCCACTACCTAGGTTAGAATTATTATCTCCAAATGTTAACTCTATCATTTCATTATTTAATTTGTTATCTTTCCACTTAGGAGTTATTTTTACTCTTATGAAAGAATCATATGTAGTTGTATTTTGAGTTTGAACTAATTTAATCTCTGTATCTCCTGGAACCATATTAATTTTAGGGTTATATTGTTCCCATATTTCTACTCCATTGCCATTTGCTCCATTTGGATTATCAACCCCTCCAGTAGCAAATATATTTGATACTTTATCCTGAGATGTAAACCAAGCCAACGTTCCTCCTATTAAAGTAACAGATAACCCAATTGCAGCAGCAGCCCCTATAATTTTTTTGTTATGCATTTTAATATCCCCCTATTGTTTATAAATTTATCTAAAGTTTAAATTATCTTAAACTTTATTATTGATTTAAAACTTTCTTACCCTTACTATTATGTTTGTTGCCACTTGGTATAAAGTTCATTGATAATAAAACTGCTATAAATATCCATAATATCCAAGGCTTTGATTGAATAAAAAGCATGGTAGCTCCTATTATAGGTACAAAATTAACTACTTTTCCAAGCAATAAGTTTGAATCTATAGGCATAGGATCTTCAACATTATTTGCATCTCCTTGAGTTACAAACTTAATACTTTCTTCTTTAAAAACTTTTTTTACTCTGTGGGTAGTTATATTGCTTGTATGCTCACTTTTAAAGCTTATTATATCTCCACTTTTTATGTCCTGCGGACTAGCTTGTTTTACTATAACTAAACTACCTGGATTTATAGTAGGCTTCATACTTCCAGTTAATACAGTATAAAATTTGTATCCAAATAAGCTAACCTGTTCACTTGATTTTTTCACTTTTGATATAGATATCGTAAAGACTATAGCAATTACTAAAATTGAATAAAACAATATATTTGCTATAACTTTTAATATATTTTTAGAAATCATAACTATCTCCCAATTATCCAACTCTACTTAGAGTTATTTATTAAATCATTCAATAATTTTTTAATATTTTCATCCTGTACATTCCAAGTATCTTTGTATGCATCTATTGTTGGTTGTACTCCCTCTGCATTTACATCAACTTTAAGTATTTTATTTTCATACTCCTTTGGATTCTCTACTGTATTTTCATTTACATTCACCTTTACTGACTTTAATATATCTTCTGTTTTTTCTTGTGGTTTTAATATTTCTGTATAATAATAGTATCCATCTTTTCCATAAATCCAATGACCCTTAGAAGTTTGTTGTGTTAAATCATTTAAAATATTGCAAAGTTCGAGCTCTACAACCTTATCACTTGTATCTCCTGAAAATAAAACTTCCTTACCTCTAACCTCATTAACCCATCTCGGTGTTATATTAACTCTTATAAGAGCTTCATTATTTGATGTTGTATTTTTTATATTCACTTCTTTTTTTATTGGCTTTATTTGATTCCAAGGAGGATCTTTGGGGAATTCTTCTTCAACCTCTATTTTTATTTCACCTACCCCAAATACATTTTTAACTTTATCCTTAGAAGTAAATATCGCTAATGTAACTCCTGCCATAGCAATTATCAATATAATTAATGTACTTAATATAAGCAGGAGTTTTTTCTTATTTTTCATATCATTCCCTCCTACTTATTAACTTTAAATATAAATTTATTTGATATTGTAAATTTATCACTAAACCACTTGTCATTTGATTTTTTATTGATTACAGTTACTAATGATTTATTTGTAGATTCATTTAATATAATCTTATCCTGAGATATACTCTCCAATTTATAATTCATAGGTACTACCTCTGAAATTGTATATTCTATCCCATACTTTAGATTTTCAAAGTTAACTGTTTCTCCATTTTTAATTTTTGTATTATACTGTGTTTTATCACTCCCTTTTACACATACAGTAAATTCAGTTTCATCATTATTGTCGTTTTTTACTATTTTTTTGATTTTTATACTTGGTCTATTAATATGTAAATCAACATCATCTTTACTTAAAGTTTCATTTTTTCTGTTTAAAGTTATATTATTTTTTATACTATATTCATAAGGATTTGATAATTTAGATGGTACTATCCACTCACTAGAATATATCTTTAAAACTTCGCTAGGCTTTAAGCTAAATTGACTACTACTTAATTCTTTATTACTATCTTCATAAAAAAACTTCCAACTCATATTTTGATTACTATCTCCCATACTTAATACATCGTTTAAATTCAACGAATCAATATATATAGGTATTTTTCCTGTCACTGGATTTTCTGATGTACTTGAATTTTTAATCTCAAACCCAAATATAACCTTATCTCCAGGAACTATATCTGGAATTTTGTTTTTATCTTTATCATTTTTTACATTATAGATTTCTTCGCTTCCCCTAGTTATAGTCTTTACGTATTTATCTATAACTGCATTAAACTTTATTATATTTGGATCTACATCCTTTACATCGACAGTTACTGTAGCATCTGCCCTCTCATTTACCTCACTATTTTTATGAGTAGCCTTAGCAATAGCTGTGTTATCTACTTTTTTATTAATTGCATCTTTATCAGTTACTACATATGAAAATAAATCTTTACTTTTAATTTCTATCTTTTGAGATTTTTTGTCTAGATTTCCTGCATTTAAATATTGTAATTCTTTTAGTCCCCCTTTATCATAAGAGTTACTTATCTCCTTATTTCCTTCTATTCTTTTTATATTTAGTTTAGGATCACTTATACTATTTCCATCTTTATAAGCTCCATTTTCATCTATTTTAAAATTTAATAACTGGTCTTCTAAAATAATTTTTCTTAAGTCAACATTCCCTGTGTTTTCTATCAAAAATTTATAGTAAACAGTTTCGCCGGGATAAACTACGTCATTCTTTTTTAACTCAACTTCTTTATTTTTGCTATCTATTACATAAGGGATTTTTTTAATATCTATTTTAGGCTTGAATTCCATATTTGTTGATATATTTAAATTAGATTGAGTTGTATGTCTTTCCATAAAGAAAAAATCAAAATCATACCATCCTGCTGCTGGTAGTTTTCCTATTTCACCTAATTTAGAATTTTTTATAGTTCCATCTTTTTTTATAGTTATACTTTGAGTTTGTGCAGTATGTATTCCCCCTAAATCTATTACTAAATTATTATTTATATAAACCCAAACATCATCATCCCCTGTAAACTCAAATGTCAAATCCTTTGCCCCATCAAACCAAAATTTAGAGTGTGACTCTAATGTAAAGTGAAAGTTATGATTTTTACCTTCATTTTTAAATCCTTTGTTATCCATAGGAAAAAAATTTGAATTATTATAATTGTATACTCCATTCTTTGTGATTAGATCTAAGCTGCTTATAACGTTGCTATCTTGTGTATTTAAAATATTTACATCTTCAAATAAATTTTTAAAATGATAATACACATATCTATATGCTGTATTTATTCTATTATCATTTTTTTCACTTGTAGAGTTTATCTCTTCATAGCTTTTATTTTTATTATTATCATAAAAAATTTTGGCATCTTCTAAAGATCCTAATTCTTTTAAATTATATTTTAAAATATTACTAGTCCATAGATTTCTAGCTATAACATCAATTGTTCTTTGAGTAAATATAGGCTTTTTATCTTCTCCCAAAGATTTTTCTACCATTCCAGCCCCTAGCCATGAAATAAGTCTATTATCTGGTTCAAACATTACATAATCCTGTTTGAAATCTCTTATCGTAACTGGAAATGGAAGAGTATCATTTTTAGTTGGTTCAAGTTTTATTTGATTATCTATGTTTTGTGCGTATACTTTTTGTGTAAAAAAGCTCATCAAACAAATTGTAAAAATCATAAATATAGATATTATTTTTTTTTTGTTATTCAACTTTATCCCCCTCGATATTTTGATATTAAATATATAAAATCAATACTTTTTCTTTATTTTGACATAATCTATTGTATATTTTTATTAATTAAATTTACATTAACTTAGAGTGTATAATTTACTATACTAAAGTATAATAATTTTTATACTAATTTTACTCAAAAAAAGTATGCATATTTCAAATGCATACTTTATTATTTAAAATGAAACAATTCCTTTGTTATAAGCATATATTGCAGCTTGCATTCTATCTTTTAAGTTTAATTTCGAAAAAATATTGCTAGTATGCTTTTTGACTGTGTGTTCAGTTATATATAGCTCTTTTGAAATTTCAATATTTGTTTTTCCTTTAGCTATACAAACTAGTATTTCTTGTTCTCTTTTTGTTAACTCTTCTATTGCTTCATTTTCTCCTTTAGATATATAATTTTCTATTAAGTCCGAATCATAGTATTTTTTACCTTTAGATATCTGCTTTACTGCATATGCAATATCTTCTGAATCTATATTAGCTAATATATAACCATCAACACCAGCTTTCATACACTTAGCAAATAAGCTTCTGTCTTCATAAAAGTCTAATACCATAATCTTGGTATCTGTAGCCAATTTAGTATTTTTTAAATCTTTTATATATCCTTCATTTGTATTTTTCAAATCAATAATAATTAAATCATAATCTTTTTTATGTATCTCTGAATATATGTGACTTTCTACAATTTCACTTACGTAACTTTCTCCCGATAAAATCTGTATTATACCTTTTCTTATTATTAATGACTCAGAAATAACTATAACTTGCATATTATCCCCCCATAAAATATCAAGCTGTTTAGCCGGTTGCACTACTTGCTCGTTATACTTCAAAGTGCCCACATACAAAGTATAATTCTTAGCCTCTAAATCACTTAAATTACTTATAAGTTACTCTTTTTGTTAGTAACTACCACTATATTATATATCTATACTAAGTAGACGTAATCATAAAATAGTTGTATTTCTAGCGGTACTAAAGTGTAATACTGATTTCATTTTTCTACATTTAACCCCTACTCTATTGTGTAAAGTATTATATCTTGTCGATTTTTTAGATTTAGCTTATATAAAATATTACTTACATGCTTTTTTATAGTATATTCAGTTACATTTAATTCCTTCGCTATACTTTTATTGCTCAACCCCTTAGATATAAATTCCATAACACTTTCTTCCTTTCTAGTTAGATGAGAGTATTTAATTTCATTTATAGGTGTGTAGTTTTCTAATAAATCAGCATCAAAAAATTTCCCCCCACTCATAACTTTATTAATTATATATTTAAAATCCTCCTCATCGCATATATCTAAAACATAGGCATCAATCCCAATTTTAATTAAATCTAAAAGAAATCCTTTATCTTTTTTTATATCTAGTATTATTATTTTTATATCTTTCAAGCATTTAATATTTTTTATAATTTTTACAACATTATTTTTTTGATTATTTAAATACAAAAACAATAATTCACTACTTAAGATATCTTCTTTGCTTATTTCATTTAAATCTGCTAAAGATTTAACCTCGACTTCATCAAATAAATTTTCAAATAAATAAGCAAGTGAATTTCTAACTAAAAAACATTCTGAAATCACTAAAAATTTCATTATAATCCCCCCTAAAAATATATCTTTATCCATAAATGCAATCTAATAATATATTAGGT
>NZ_JAKEDR010000062.1 GCF_023653455.1 Paraclostridium ghonii | reverse complement strand
GTATAATAAAAAACATAAATTTATAGAAAAATAATAAAAACATTAAAATACTTTTAAGAAGGGATACGCTATGAAAAGACTAAAAAATATATTATCAATAACTATTATAGCTATACTTTTATCAACTAATTTAGGGTTTGCACAAAATAGGGTAGAAAAACTTATGCCATCTGCGGAAGTAGTTTTTGTTAATTTAAATTTAAAATACCCTATAGTTGATATGCTTGTGAATGAAGATACCGAT
Source organism: Paraclostridium ghonii (assembly GCF_023653455.1). Taxonomy (GTDB): domain Bacteria; phylum Bacillota; class Clostridia; order Peptostreptococcales; family Peptostreptococcaceae; genus Paraclostridium; species Paraclostridium ghonii. Next base: position 16,795 of record NZ_JAKEDR010000062.1, on the reverse strand, counting down.
TTTGAAAAAAATGATATAATATTATCTGCAATTTCTATGAATAAAAAATTAAAGTATGATTTATATGATTTAACAGACTTATATAAAACTGAAAATGAAAAAGTTTTAGTGAGGTTTTTAAGAGATGGAAAAGAAAATGTACAAGTTTTTACAGGTAAAGATTTTAGAGGTATTTATTTAAGCTTTACACAGCAGTTTTGCGGGACAATAACTGCAGTAAGTGAAGATGGAAGCTTTATAGGTTTAAGTCATAATGTAGATGGATCAGAAGTTGCACTTAGCACGCAAGTTTTTGAAACTTCTTATGTCCATTCAATAAAGGCAAATTTATTTAACGATGGTGGATTGAAACCTCACCTAAAAGAAAGTAAAGATGGTAAATTAAATTATATTGGAGATATAAACAAGTATAGTGAATATGGAGTAAAAGGAAAATTAAAAGAAAGTACTTTTAATGACAAACAAGCTTTAGAAATAGCAAGACCTAAAAAAGGTAAAGCTTATATATATTGCAAATCACCTATTACTAATGAAAAAAAATTACATGAAATAGAAATAACAAAAATATATGAAGATGGGGCAAAAATAAAAGTTAAAGATAAAGAACTTAAAGAGTATAGAGGTGGAGTAATAGGAGGAATGAGTGGTTCACCAGTTGTGCAAGGTGGGAAATTAGTGGGAGGAATAAGGTCCAGTTTTATATATAATCATAAAATTGGATTTATATCAAATATAGATTATATGTTAAATCCTGAAGAAGACAGTATGAAAAATTAAATAGAAAATAATAAAGAGTTGATTAAAATTAACTCTTTATTATTATTTAATAATAATGGCATAAAATATTGTAATGTGTTAATTTGGGGAAGAAGGGGTTGTTAAACTAAACAATACAAGTGCACAAGTTATAGTTGTTACAACTGTTGCATTTATGAGAGATGGAATGAAAAAATTACTTAAATAATTAAAAGAGTGTCAAAATGACACTCTTTTTTAATAATATTCATTGAAGTCACAATCTACACTAAACTCATTAGGACTTAGTAAACCTCCAAATGATATATATAGATTATTTATTTGAGAAGCTAATCTTTTGTTTATTATTATATTATATCCATCCACTTCAAATAATTCATCATTAGCTTGTAACTCGTCCAGCGTTATATGAACTCTAGCATCGCATAAAAAACTTATAGTTCTGATGAATACTCGTATATATTTTTTATTCGTTTCAACTTTTAATAATTTATCAAGTTCTTTTTTAGCAGAACTATATATTGCTATATTCATGACAGGTCTCCTTAAGTTAAATTTACTTAATTATATAACAAGATAAATTAAATGTAAATTTAGGCATTAAGAGTTGTACTAAGATAACGTGTGATTATTTAAACAATCATCACACACAAACCCTTCTTCAGGGGAATAATTAGTTTCGCTGTGAGGAAATGAATTTAGGCAACGAGAACACGTACTGTGATAATATTTTGGTATATTGTAAACCTCTATACCTGGAACTGAGTTAAAAGTATCTAGAGTTTTAGATGCAGTAAAATAATCTTCATAAATATATTTAGCTTCTTCAATGGCTTTTCTTCTTAAATAGCTATCATTCATATGAATACCTCCTATATAAATTTATATATTTAGTATTCCTAAAACTTAAATATCTATTAAGCAAAATATGGTAAAGAATAGAAAAATATATGAATTTATTATATAATAGCATATAGAAAAATTTAAGAGGGATTAAATATGGACAAAGAAATAAAAGTATCTATAAGAAATTTTGTTGAATTCATAATGAAAAATGGAAGTATAGACAATACAAAGACAGTATCTATAAAACCAATAGAAGGAACACTAGCCCATCAAATGATACAAAGTTCATATGATGAAAGTTATGAGCCTGAATACCAATTAAAATACGAATTTGAATACAAAGGGATAAATATAAAAGTAGAAGGTAGGGCAGATGGTATTTTAAAAGAAGGAAAGAATATTATAGTAGACGAGATAAAGTCTACCTTAAAAGATGTAAATAATTATAATGAAAATACAAATCCATTACATTTAGCGCAAGCTAAATGCTATGCATACATATATTGTATGCTAAACAACTTAGATAATATATATGTACAACTTACATACTATAATTTAGAAAATAAACAAATAAATAAAATTAGAACACATTATAAATTAAAAGAACTTGAAAAAGATTTTTTTTATCTTATAAACGAATATAAATTATGGTTGGATATAGAAAAAAATCATATAATTAAGAGAGATAAATCTATAGCAAATTTAAACTTTCCATTTGAAAATTATAGACAAGGACAAAGAGAGTTTGCGGTATACGTCTATAAAAGCATTGTAGATGGTAAAAAGTGCTTCGCTCAGGCACCAACAGGAACAGGGAAAACTATATCTACACTTTTCCCAGCCATAAAGGCTATGGGTAAGAACCATGTATCTAAAATTTTTTATTTGACTGCTAAAAATATAACAAAAGATGTATGTGAAAATACTTTGAAAATAATGAATAAAAATGGACTGAATATAAAATACACTACAATATCTTCTAAAGATACCGTATGTAAAAAAGAAAAAACAAATTGTAACCCAATATACTGTGAATATGCAAATGGGTATTTTGATAGAGTTAATAAATCTTTAAAAGAAATTTTAAGGAGTGAAAATTTGTATTCTACTGAAGCTATACAATTTTTAAGCGAAAAATATAAACTATGTCCATTTGAACTATCGCTTGATTTAGCTTTGTTTAGTGATATTATAGTATGTGATTACAACTACGTATTTGATCCTAAAGTGTATTTAAAAAGATTTTTTGATTCTAGAAAAAAAGATTATGTTTTCTTAATAGATGAAGCACATAATTTAGTTGATAGAAGTAGGGATATGTACTCTAAATCTTTAAGCAAATTTAAATTTGAAGAAATTAGCAAATTAATGAAAGGCAAAAATAGACGAATTAACTCCCTTATAAACAAGGTAAAGTCATATTATAAAGAATTAGATGAAGAATTATTGATATATAAAGATATGAAATTATCAAATCATATAGAAAGCAATGAAGTAGATATAGAATTTATAAATATTTTAAAATCTTTAACTCAAAAAATAGATGAGTATTTAGAAAATAGTAAAGATGAAAATGAAAAAATTATAGATTTATATTTTGATATACACAGTTTTTTAGGAGCAGCAGAATTTTATGATGACAATTTCGTAACTATTTATGAAAAAAATAGAAATGATGTGCTTGTTAGAATTTATTGTGTAGATCCATCTAAAGTTATTCAACAAAGAATGAAAAATGCTAAATCTACAATTATTTTTTCAGCAACATTATTACCTATAAACTACTTTAAAAATATGTATAATGGGAAAAAAGAAGATTATTTTATAAGTTTAGCTTCCCCATTTGATGTAAATAAGAGGGAGTTAATATTTGCAAATAATATAAATACCACTTATAATAGACGATATGAAACTTGTGAAGATGTATCAAAATCTATAATTGAGTGCGTTAAAAGTAAAATTGGAAATTATATGGTATTTTTTCCGTCATATAATTATATGGAACTGATGTACGATTATATGATGAAGAATTACAAAAACTTAAATATTCAAATTCAAGAAAAAGATATGAGTGAAGATAAAAAAGAAATTTTCTTGAAAAATTTTAACAAAAAAAATAACTGTGCTTATATTGGATTTTGCATCTTAGGAAGTCACTTCTCTGAAGGAGTAGATCTTACTAATGACAAGTTAATAGGAGTTATCGTAGTAGGTGTGGGAATGCCACAAGTGGGTATTGATCGAAATATTATAAAGAAACATTTTGACAATAAAGGTTACAATGGATTCGATTATGCATACACTTATCCAGGTATGATAAAAGTTCTTCAAGCATCAGGGAGATGTATAAGGACAGACTCTGACAAAGGAGTAATAATGCTTATTGACAATAGATACTCTCAAGCTAAATATAAAAAAATATTTCCAAGAGAATGGTATCCAAATAAAGTAGCTAGAAAAAGCGAAGATATAGGCATTATTTGTAAAAATTTTTGGGAAAATATGAAGGAGAAATAAAAATTATATGTAATAATAAAAAATAGGACTTATATTAAACCATTAAAAATTAAGATTGGGGGCAATAACGAAAATATGGGTGACAAAAAAGTAAAAAAGAATAGCCTTATGAAAAAATTAGCAATAGGTTTTTTAGCAATATTTGGGCTAGGAGTTGCATCAGTTAGTATATTTGTTATGGCTATACTGTTTAATACTCCAGATATAGATCCAAAAAATATAGTATTTGCAGAAAACTCTATTATATATGATTCAAACAATAAAGTTACAGAAACAATTCAAGGCGCAGAGTCAAGATATGTAGTTAAAGATATGAATAATATACCTGATGATTTAAAACATGCAGTTCTTGCTATAGAAGATCATACTTTTTATGAACATCATGGTATAAATCTTAAAAGAACTATGGGTGCATTTGTAAACAATTTAAAATCAGGATATAAAGCACAAGGTGCTAGTACAATAACTCAACAATTGGCTAAAAATTTATATTTAACTAATGAAAAAACATATAAAAGAAAAATAAAAGAACTTTACTATTCACTACAACTAGAGAAAGGATTAAGTAAAGATGAGATACTTTTATCATACTTAAACACTATGTCTTTAGGGCAAGGAAATAGAGGAGTTCAAGCTGCATCTCATAACTATTTTAATAAAGATGTATCTGAGTTAAGCTTAGCAGAAAGTGCTCTTTTAGCAGGGATAACTAAATATCCAAGTAAGTATGCTGCATACAAAACATCACCGTTGACATTAGATGATGATTTTAAAAATGCAGAAATAATAATATATGCTCAAGATTATGTTCCAACAGACGACGATCTTGAAATGTATAAAATATTACTTAAAAATGATAAAATTGATAAACTTACATATGATGCATTAAAAAAAGGTAGAAAAATAATATACAAAGCTGAATTCAATGAAGAGTCTAAGAAAAGACAAGAAGTTGTTTTAAGTAGGATGTTAGAACTTGGATATATAACAAGTAGCCAATATGAAGAGGCTATAAAAGAAGATATAAAAATTAGTGTTGGAGAAGATGTAGAAAGTAAAAACTCTTCATATTTCAACACTCTAGTAAAAAGAGATGTAGTAAATGCTTTAGTAGAAGAAGGATATACAGAAGATGAAGCTAAAGATTTATTATACAATGGAGGTCTTAGAATTCACTCTACTATAGATTCTAATATGCAAAATATTCTTGAAAAGGAATATGAGAATGGATCTAATTTCCCAGGATCATATAGAGATGGAAATGGTAATTTACAACCACAATCAGCTATGGTTATCATGGATAATAATAATGGACAAGTTAAAGCTATGATAGGTGGACGTGGAATAGGTGGAGAAAGCTTATACAATAGAGCTACAAACCCAAGACAGCCAGGGTCATCAATAAAACCATTAGCAGTATATATGCCACTTATGGAAAAAGCTGGGCTTACTCCATACTCAACATTAAATGATGCACCGCTTAAAAAGGTAAATGGCAAAGATTGGCCTAGAAATGCAGGAGGATCATATCATGGTGGAGTTAGTATGGCACAAGCAGTTAAATATTCATATAATGGAGCTGCAGTTCATGGAGCAGCAATGCTTGGTGATAGTGAAGCTGAATCTATGCAAATAGTTTTAGACTCATTAAAAGATGTAGGAATAACTACTGTTGATGATAAAAAAGATAAATATTACCCTACTGCACTAGGAGGTATGGCTAAAGGAGTTTCTCCTCTTGAGATGACAGCAGCATATGCAACTATAGCAAATGGGGGAGTTTATGTAGAGCCTACAACATTTACTAAAATAGAACTATCAGATGGAAGCGAATTACTTGATAATAAACCTAAGACTAAAAGAGTATACTCTCAAAATACAGCTTATTATATGACTAAGATGCTTGAAGGCGTTGTAAACGGTGGAACAGGTAAAAGAGCTAGATTAGGTAATATGGCAGTTGCTGGTAAAACAGGAACAACAAATAGTAATAATGATGCATGGTTTTGTGGATACACACCATATTATACTGCAGCAGTTTGGATTGGTAACGATAGAAATAAATCACTTCCTAGAGGAAGTGAAATAGCATCATCTTTATGGAGAGATATTATGGATCCTATACATAGTGATTTAGACAGTAGAAAATTTGAAAAATCTGGTCCATTTGCAAAGGCAGATGTAGGGTATAGTGCTCCTGTTAGTTCAAGACCAAGACCTAAGCAAAAAGAAGAGCCAGAAGAAAAACCAGAACAACAGCAACCACAGGATCCAACACCAGTACCACCACAGGATCAAACACCAGCACCACCACAGGATCAAACACCAGCACCACCACAGGATCAAACACCGGTACCACCACAGGATCAAACACCAGCACCACCACAGGATCAAACACCGGCACCACCACATCAGTAATGAAATAAAAAAGTTATACATTATACTGGAATGAAATTTCATTCCAGTATTTTTATATACTAAGGTATTATAAATTATCTGATTTGTGATAAATTATAATCCTAACTGCTAAACTTGAACAACGGACCTGATTTTCAAGGTCGTTGGTGACATGAAGTGGTTCGCAGACGTAGTCGCTCAAGTGAAGCAAATTTTTTTATTTGTATTAATTTAATATAAAAATTAAATATAAAAGACCTTCTAAATAAGTAGGAAAGATTCTGCTTATTTAGAAGGTCTAACTAGTGAGATTAAATTTTGAAATATGCTTACATTCAATTTTGGAAAAACTAAGCTAATTTATAATAATTTATTTCTAGACATTATAAATGTAAGAATTAAACACATAATACATGTAATTAACATAATCAACCAAAATCCACTAGGATCATGTTCAAATGGCAATCCAGGAACATTCATTCCAAAAAAACCAGATACAATTGTAGGTATAGACATTATAAGTGTAATAGATGTTAAAAATTGCATAACTGTATTTTGATTATTACTAACAATAGCACTAAATGCATCCATTATTCTACTTAAAATATCTCCGTAAATAGTAGCCATTTCTAAAGCTTGTTTATTTTCTATGATAACATCTTCAAGTAAATCCTCATCTTCTGAATATTTTTTAATAGATTCGGTTCTAAGCATTTTATTAAGAACAAGTTCATTTGCTTTTAGTGAAGTTGAAAAGTATATAAGTGACTTCTCAAGTTCTAATAATTGAACTAATTCTTTATTTTTCATAGATTTATATATTTCTTTTTCTATAGCTATAGTCATTTTATTTATTCTTCTAAGATAATGTAAATAATAGCTAGCATTTTTATAAAGAATTTGAAGAATAAATCTAGTTTTCTTGAAAGTGAAAAAATCTTTAACATGTCCCACTATAAAGTCATTTAAAATTTTTGTTTGACCTATACACACTGTAACAATAGTATCTTCTAAAAGAATAATACCTAATGGGATAGTAGAGTAGTGGGTAGATGATGAATCACTTTCATCTACAGGTATATCTATAAGTATCAAAATATGATTATCTTCTATATCTATTCTTGAACGTTCTTCTTCGTCAAGTGCAGCTCTAACACTTTCTATATCAACATTAAGTTTAGCAGATACTTCAAGTATTTCTGCTGTACTAGGTTCAACTAAGTTAACCCAACAACCATTTTCAAATGATTTTAATTTTTCAAGTTTAGAGTCGATAGTTTTATAGTATCTTATCATTTGATCACTCCTTTATTCAGTTTTAAAGCAATCACCTAAGTATTATCTACATAATTGCTTAAACATATGGAAGAACAAAGGAATTTAAGCAATAGTTAAGATTCATTAAGTGATTTAATAAACAAACATATCCGCAATGGAATACTGTCCATTTTTTATACCACTCCTTTATGTATATAATTATTAAAAAAGACCACATTGGCATCACTGCTTAAGAGGTCAGATAAATAGATGATATCATATATCCAGTTTTAATACAATAAAAATACTTTATTAAATTATAATGAAATTTAAAAAAAAGAAGTATAGAATATTAGTATGATTAAAATACAATTTTTATTATTTAATTTGCTTAAAGTTATTTAGGAGGGATAGATATGAAGTATAGAGAGTTTGGAAAAACAGGGGAAAAAATATCAATTTTAGGGTTTGGATGTATGAGATTTCCACAATTAGATGGAAAAATTGATGAAAAAGAAGCTACAAAGATGGTTAGATATGCAATAGATAATGGAGTGAATTATATAGATACTGCATATCCATACCATGATGGAGAAAGTGAACTTGTAGTTGGAAGGATTTTAAAGGATGGTTATAGAGAAAAAGTTAAACTAGCAACTAAGCTACCTTCTTGGGCAATAAACTCAAGAGAAGATATGGATAAATATTTAAATGAACAACTAAAAAAACTTCAAACAGACTATATAGATTTTTACTTAGTTCATGCACTAGACAAAGGACTATGGGAAAACTTAGTTAAAAATGGTATATTTGACTTTTTAGATGATATAAAGAAAAGTAAAAAAGTAAGATATGTAGGTTTTTCTTTCCATGATAAGTATGAAGTATTTGAAGAAATAATAGATTCATATAATTGGGATTTTACACAAATTCAGTATAATTATTTAGATGAAGAGTATCAGGCAGGAACAAAAGGACTTGAATATGCAAATAAAAAGGGTATGGGAGTTATAATAATGGAACCACTTAGAGGTGGAAAACTTGCGAATAATCTTCCAAATGATATACTTGAAATAATTAATAGTTCAGGTTGTGATAAATCTCCAGCTCAATTGGCGTTTAAATTTTTATATGATAAACCACAGATAGGTATAGTTCTTAGTGGAATGTCTACGATGGAACAAGTTATTGACAATATAAGAATATGTGATGAAGATGGAAATCCAAATTCTATAAATGCAAATGAAAAACATGTTATAGAATCATTAAGAGATAAATTAAAATCTAAAATTAAAATAAATTGTACAGATTGTAAATACTGTATGCCATGTCCAAATGGGGTTAGCATACCTGAGTGTTTTGAATGTTTAAATATGGCATATATGTTTAATGATGTTGAAGGAGTAAAAAATAATATGTATATATATGCATTACAACAAAATAAAGATGCATCTAAATGTATAGAATGTGGAAAATGTGAAAAGAGTTGTCCGCAACATATTGATATAATAAATAAATTAAAACAGGTTAAGGAAATGTTTAATTAATTAAGAAGGTTGAAAAAAATATATTATTTTGATAATATATAAATTAGCTTAAAACTTAAAAAGACAGTTCGAAATCCTCCTGTCTTTAAACAAAACTATGGTTAAGTCTTAAAATATAATATTTATAATTATTTAGATTATAAAACCGTAGATTTTTCTGCGGTTTTTTAGATTTAAGACTTAAAGGAGAAATTTTATGACAATAAATACAAAAAAATTAGTTACAACAGCATTGGTTGCATCTATATATGCAACTTTGACACTAGGCTTAGGAGCTATAAGTTATGGACCGGTTCAATTTAGAATATCAGAAATTATGGTATTACTTCCATTTATAAAAAAAGATTATATATGGGGATTGACAATAGGATGTTTTCTAGCTAATATTATAGGACCGTATGGAGTACCAGATATAATATTTGGAACAACTGCAACATTTTTTAGTGTATATGCAGTTTATTTAACTAGTAAAATAATGAACGGTAAAAAATTTGCATTATTAGTAGCATCAGTTTGGCCGACTGTTATAAATGCTATAATAATAGGTATAATGCTTAATATATTCTTTGGAGTACCTTTTGTATTAGCTGTGATGCAAGTTGGATTTGGACAATTTGTAGTTATCACTATATTAGGGGTTCCGTTATACAAATCATTAGAAGGTAAATATTTTAAAATACTAAAAAATACATTTTAATATAAGCAGAAAGGAAATATTATGTTTACGCAAGTTTTAATAGGCTCGACCATAGTTTTAGGAACTGCTTTGTTTTTAAACAGAGAGATAAATAGTATAGAAACAACTAGATATGAAATGAAAAATAGAAAAATACCAAAAGAATTTGACAACTTTAAAATTGTTCAAGTAAGTGATTTGCACAATAAAACATTTGGAAAGAACAATGAGAAACTATTAAATCAAATTGATAGTGAAGAACCTGATATAGTAGTTATAACAGGTGATTTAGTTGAAGGAGATAAAGAGAATTTTCATATAGCATTAAACTTTTTAGATGAATTAGTCAAAAAATATAAAGTTTATCATATAATAGGAAATCATGAACAAAAGTCTTTAATAAAAAAGTATAAAAAAGAATATGAAACTTATTTTAAAGAATTAAGTAAGAAACCTATTATAAACTTAGAAAATGATAAAGTCATCTTAAACAAAGGAAAATCTAGTATAAATATTTATGGATTTATAATTCCATTAGAAAACTACCCTTATTTTTTCAAAAATTTTAAAAATAGAAAAAAAGGGTTGGATGAAAATTTTATACAAAAATCATTAGGAAAAATAAACAGAGAAGAATATAATATGATGCTTGCCCATACTCCATTTTTCTTTGAAGACTACACTAAGTATGGAGCAGATTTAGTTTTATCTGGGCATGTACACGGGGGAATAATAAGACTTCCTATAGTAGGAGGAGTACTTTCTCCTAATAGAGAATTTTTCCCAAAATATGATTTTGGAATTTATAAAAAAGATAATACGACAATGATAATAAATAAAGGACTAGGAAGTTCTAAAGTTCTTGTTAGATTTAATTGTCGACCTGAGATAGTAAGTATAACTTTAAAAAGTGAGGATTATTAAATCATCAGAAATTAATAAAAATTAAAAAGATAACCTCCTGACTTTATAATATTTAGTTGGGAGGTTATATTATTATAAAACAACAAAGGAGGAAGAAGATGAAAAAATTTATTGCCTTGGGAATAACGATATCTTTACTATTTTTAGTTGGATGTAGTAATGGTAAAGTGACTAGTCGCTCTGATGAGGAAATACTAAGTAAAAGCTATGAAGAAATAGAAAAAAGTGCACAAGGAAGTACTGTTAATTTTTATGGATGGGGAGGAAATGAAGTATTAAATAAATGGTTTGATAGTTATGTAATACCTAATATGAAGGATAAATACGATATAAATGTAAAAAGAGTAGGTATGGATATAGACACAACGATGAATCAATTAATATCTGAAAAACAAGTAGGAAATGATAAGGGAAGTATAGATGTTTTTTGGGTAAATGGGGAGAACTTTAAAACTGCAAAAGATAATGAACTTTTATTTGGTCCATTTTCTAACAAAATAGTAAACTATGATAAGTATGTAGATAAAAATTCAAAAGATATAACAACTGATTTTGGAACAGCTGTAGATAATATGGAGTCTCCATGGGGAAAAGCTTCATTTACATTGATAAAAAATTCAGATGAAGTAAAAGGAAATATAGTAGATACTAATACTTTAAAAGAAGCTATAATAAACAATCCAGGAAAGTTTACATACCCAGCACCACCAGATTTTACAGGGAGTGCATTTGTAAGAAATGTAATATATGATGTAGTTGGTTATGAAAATATTAAAAATTTACCAGAAGATGAAGAAGCGATTAAAAAAGCAATTCAACCTGCTATAGATTATTTAAATGATATAAAACCTTACTTATGGAATGAAGGAAAGACTTACCCGTCTACTATAGCTCAATTAGACAATATGTATTCTGATGGAGAAGTTAATTTTAGCATGACTTATGCTCCAAATGAGGTTGAAGCAAAAGTAAACTCTAAAGAGTTTGATAAGAGTACTGAATTTATAAACTTTGATAAAGGAAATATATCAAATACCCATTTTTTAGCAATACCTAAAAATTCATCAAATAAAGAAGGAGCAATGGTATTAATAAATTATTTAACTAGTATAGATGCACAAGCATCTAAAAGTGAATCTAAAAATTGGGGAGATATGACTATCTTAGACTTAAATAAAATACCTAAAGAAGATAAATCAAAATTTAAAAGTTCAGTACAAGTAAAAAATTCAGTTCCAGAAATTAAAGCAAGTTTAGTACCTATAATAGAAAAAATTTGGTTAGAAGAGGTAGCAAACAATAATGAGTAAAATAAAACCTTATATACTCATTGCCCCAGCTACATTACTATTATTATTTGTAATGGGTGTAGGGATTTTTACCTGTGTAGCTCAAAGTTTAGGCTATTTTACTTTGATAGGATTAGACAATATTACTTTTGATTATTACAAAGACGTATTAAGCAATCAGCAATTTATAAACTCACTAATATTAAGCTTAAAAACATCCTTAGTATCAGCAAGTATAGCAACTATAATAGGGGTTATATTAGCATACTTAATGACAAAGAGTAGAGTTTCAAAGTTTAGATACTTTTTATTAAATCTACCTATAATAGTACCTCACATAATAGTTGTTATGCTTTCTATTGCAGTTTTTTCTAAAACAGGTGTAGTAGCTAGGATATTATATAATTTAAATCTAATAAATGATTCTAGTGAATTTATAAGTTTAGTAAATGACAAAAACGGAATAGGGATTATAATTGTATATATATATAAAGGAATACCATTTATAGCAATTACGATATACAACATATTAAAGCGTATAGATTTTAAATTAGAATATGTTGCTAAAAATCTAGGTTCTAATAAATACCAAACATTTAGGTTTGTAATACTTCCACAAATAATGCCTACAATACTTTCGTCATTTATTGTTATATTTGCTTTTTCATTTGGGTCATTTGAAGTTCCGTATTTAATAGGACCAACAAATCCAAAAGCACTTCCTGTTAGTGCATATATAAATTACATAAATACAGACTTAACTCAAAGACCTTTATCAATGGCTATGAATACAATATTAACTTTTATAAGTTTTATATTATTAATATTGTATAACTTGATTTTTACTAAATTAAATAAAAATAAATTATAGGTGAAAGTATGAACAAAAACTTAAAAAATCTAATTATAAATATAATATTAATAACCTTAACAATGCCGCTTTTAATACTTTTTATATGGGCAGTATCATCTTCTTGGGTATTTCCTAAAATTATACCTAATGAATTTTCAATAAGAGGATTTGAATATATTTTAAGTAGTGAAAATGTTAGAATTTTAATAAACAGTATACTTATATCTATAGCAGTAGTAATTTTAACAATGATGATAAGTATACCAGCATCAAAAGCTATAGCACTGTATGATTTTAAGGGGAAAAAAATATTTGAGTTGCTAGTTTTATCTCCAATAATAATACCTGTAATATCTGTAGCTATGGGAATACAATTGACTTTTATTAAAATGGGACTAGCAAATACTGTATTAGGTGTTATTATTATAAATATAATTCCATGCATACCGTATGGAGTTAAAATGATAACAGATGTATATAAAATAATAGGAGATAAATATGAATTACAAGCTACTATGCTAGGAGCTAATAAGCTAGATATATTAAGATACATTACAATTCCATTAATACTACCAGGGGTAGTAGGAGCATCAAGTATGTGCTTTATAATATCATTTAGTCAATACTTTTTAACTTTATTAATAGGTGGTGGTAGAGTAATTACTTACCCTTTAATTATGTTTCCATACATACAAAGTGGTGATAGAATGATAGCTTCTATATATAGTATAGTATTTATTTTAATCAGTTTAATTGTAGTTTTTTTAATGGAAAAGACTTTAAATAAGTATTACACAAATGATAAGGAGACAAATTATGTCATCAGTTAAAATTGTTAACTTGACAAAACGATTTAATAATATAGATGTACTTAAAAATATAAACCTAGAAATAAATCAAGGAGAGTTAATAACACTTTTAGGAAAGTCTGGATGTGGGAAGAGCACAACCCTTAAATTAATAGCAGGACTTATTAATCCGGATAGTGGAGATATACTATTTGATGGAAAATCTATTTTAAATTTAAAGACACAAGATAGAAACGCAGTAATAGTATTTCAAGATTATTCTTTATTTCCACATATGAATGTATTTGAAAATATTGAATTTGGGCTTAAGGTCAATAAAATAGATAAAAATTTACGAAAAAATAGAGTTTTAGAACTTATAAATTTGGTCAAGTTAAGTGGGTTTGAAAAAAAGTATCCAAGTGAATTATCAGGTGGACAAAAACAAAGAGTTGCAATCGCTAGAAGTCTAGCTGTAAATCCTAAGATACTATTACTGGATGAACCTTTTTCAAGCTTAGATATAAATTTAAGAAGTGAAATGAGAGAGTTTATTTTAAAAATACAAAAAGATTTAGGAGTAACTACTGTATTAGTAACTCATGATAAAGAAGAAGCTTTGATGATGAGTGATAAAATAGCTGTTATGATAGATGGATATATAGCTCAATTTGATACCCCTAAAAATCTATATGAAAACCCACACTCAAAAGAAGTTGCTAATTCTTTTGGAGAAAGGAATTATATTATTGGAAATATAGATAATGGGATGTTTAAATCTGATATATTAAATATAAATTTAAATATTAAAGAAAGTATAGACAATGTAGAGTTAATGATTTCAAAAGAGGATATAAATATATTTAATATAGATAATAGCAATGGGATTATTGGTGAAATTGAAAAAAAAGTATATGCAGGAGATATAACATATTACAATGTAAGGATAAAAGGAATATTATTAAAGATAAGTTCTAATGATAGTTCTTATGAAATAGGTCAAGGTGTAAAAATAGAAGTAAATCTTAAAAAGATAGTATACTTTAAATAGGAAGTACTCATATATATTAGTATTAATGGAGGTAACTTATGAAAGAGAATAGGATCAAAGAATTAAAACCACTTGCGCAAACTAAGTTTTTAAGTATTTATGATGCTACATATACTAACAAACTAGGTAATGAAAAGCATTGGATGATAGCATCTAGAAAAGGATATGAAACTTTAGCTAATAAGTATTTCAGAGGTGAAAAAGACGATGTGGATGCTGTTGTTATAGCTGCATTTCATGAAGAAAGTAAGAAATTAGTAATTGTTAAGCAATTTAGAGTTCCTTTAAATGATTATGTTTATGAACTCCCAGCAGGGCTTGTAGAAAATAATGAAAAAGAAGAAGTGGCTGTAAAAAGAGAATTAAAAGAAGAAACAGGGCTAAACCTTTTAAAGATAAATGAAAATTTAGGTAATAATCAATTATATCTATCTCCAGGAATGACTGAAGAAAGTTCAAGTTTAATTTATTGCTCTTGTGAAGGCGAATTAAGTACTAAGTATCTAGAAGAAGATGAAGATATAGTTCCTATGCTAGTTAGTAGAGAAGAAGCTAAAAAACTTATAACTGAAAACGTAAAAATGGATATTAAAGCTTTTATGACATTACAAAGTTTTGCTTTATTTGGAGAAGAATTTTTTAGATTTTAGATTTATATACATATTATGTAACAATAAAATAACAGATATAAAAATACGGGTGTTTCTACTTGAAACTACCCGTATTTAAGTTCATATTAAAGTTTAGACGTTAAATCATCAATAACTTCAGACACTGATTTTAACCTATCAACTTTATAGGCATTGCTTCCACAGAATAATAGACCATTTTCAGTATCTCCCTTAACAGCATCTATAAGTGCTTTAGAAATACAATAAGGCGTACTACTTGGATTACATGGGATTAAACAATTATAGCATTTGTTAATTTTTCTTCCCTCAGAACTAACAGATTTAATAAATTCATTTTCAATTGCACGTCCAGGCATTCCCACTGGACTTTTAACTATTTTTATATCATCTTGATTAGCATTTACATAAGTCATTTTAAATTCATAGGCTGCATCACATTCATGAGTTGCTACAAATTTAGTTCCAACTTGAACTCCACTTGCACCCATATCTATGTATTTTTTGACATCATCTCCAGTAAAGATACCACCAGCAGCAACAACAGGAATATTTTTATTAAATTTATCGCCATAGCTTTTAGCTATATCTAATATTTTAATAAATTCACCATCATAATCTATATTATCTATATTATCTAACTCTTCATTATGATAACCTAAGTGTCCACCGGCCTTAGGACCCTCAACAACTATCATATCTGCAGTAGTGTTTTCTTTTCTATCCCACATCTTTAGGATTACACTTAATGCCTTAGCAGTTGAAACTATAGGTGCTATTTTAACAGAGCTATCTTTAACAAGTTTAGGTAAAGCTGTAGGAAGTCCAGCTCCAGATATTATTAAATCAACTCCTGATTCTATACAAGTTTTAACGTGATCTTCATAATAGTTCATAGCAACCATAAGGTTAACACCTATTATTCCACCTTTAGAAATTTCTTTGGCCTTTAATATATGTTTTTTTAATGCTCTTAAATTAGCTTTAAGAGGATTAATTTCAAAATCATCTTCATCATAACCTACCTGTGCACCAGATATAACTCCTACACCACCACAACTAGATACTGCACCTGCAAGCGATGATCTAGAAACGCCAACGCCCATTCCACCTTGAACTACAGGGACTTTAGCTATTAAATCTCCTATTATTAACGGTTTCATTAATTTCCTCCAAAAAAATAATTTTACTAGATTATTATATTAAGTATTAGTACCTAGTAATAATTAAATTATACTACAAAATTAAAAATAATCAATTAATAT
>NZ_JAKEDR010000061.1 GCF_023653455.1 Paraclostridium ghonii | reverse complement strand
TCTATATTCTATTATTATAAAGATTTAATTAAGTTAAGACATGAAAATGAAACAATAGTATATGGCGATGTTAAACTTATTTATCCAGATGATGAAAATATATTTGCCTATGAAAGAAATTTAAATGGTAAAAATATATTGGTTGTATTAAATTTCTATGAAAATAATGTAATATTTAAGATACCGGATTTATTACAACAAAAGAAATTAAAAATTATGTTAACTAACTATAATGATAAGTTAGTTGAAAACGACAATATAAAATTGAGACCTTATGAAGCTATAGTATACGAAGTTATATAATTATAGAATGTGTAAATCATGTTTATGATGTTGCTTTAATAGGAGAAATATATGAAAATTACAATAAAAGATGTAGCTAAAGAAGCAAATGTAGCTACATCTACGGTATCAAGAGTTTTATCAAATAATCCAAGGATAAGTGAAGAAACAAAAAAAATAGTAAATAAGGCTATCAAAAAATTGAATTACAAACCAAATCCAATAGCGAGAAGTTTAGTTAAAAATAAAACAAGAATATTAGGGGTTGTACTTCCAAGCAAAGGAGAAGATTTACTTACAAATCCGTTTTTTATAAATGCAATGAAGGGTATGAGTATGTATGCACAAAGTAAGAATTATTACATAACTTATGCTTTTAGCAAAAACGAAAAAACAGAGGCTGAAAATATTAAAGAAATGACTACCAGCAATTTAGTAGACGGAGTTATACTTTTGAGGGCAAGAGAAAAAGACGAGAGTGTAAAACATTTAAAAGAAATAAAATTTCCTTTTGTATTAATAGGAAGACCAGAATATCCAAATGAAGTATTATGGGTAGATAATAATAATTTTCAAGCTATGTATAGGGTAGTAGATAAACTTATAAAAAAAGGACATAAAAAAATAGGATTTGTAGGATCAATTAAAAATTTAAATATGTCTAAGGATAGATTTAAAGGATATCAAAAGGCTCTTGAGATTAACAATATTGATTATGATGAAAGTATTGTTATACATAAAGGTGAATTTAAAGAACATGTAGGAGAAATTTCATGCAGTGAACTCTTGGAAAACGAAGGCTTAACGGCTATAGTTACTACAGATGATTTAATTGCAATTGGAGTTTTAAAAGAACTAAAGGAAAGAAAAATAAAGAATATATCAGTAGTAGGATTTAATAATACTAAACTAGCACAGTATCAAAAGCCATCACTAGCATCTGTAGATATAAACGCTGATGAACTTGGATATCAAGCTGCTAAATTACTTATAGACAATTTAGAAGGGAATAATGAACATATAAGTAATTACATAGTAAATACTGAATTTATAGAAAGACAGTCGTTTTAAAAAACACATAAAAACCATATTGATAGAAACAATCAATATGGTTTTTATGTGTTTTTATAATATAATAAAATTATATAAACTGCATACAAAGTTAAAAGGAGCTTATTTGATGAAAACTATAGCCGTAGTGACAGATGGAATATCAAAATTAGAAGATTTTTTAAATAAAAACATAGAGCTTATTTTTAAAGATAAAGTAAAGATAAAAAACTATTACCTTAATAAACTATCAAAAGAAGAAATGATTAAAGGTGATGTAGTTCTTGTAATGATAGATGATAGAGCGTTAAGAATAAAGGAGTATGTTGAAGATACTAAAAAAATAATAAAAATAAATAGAAGTATAAAGCAAAAATATGTATACAAACTATTTTCCTTACCAGAGGGAATAGATGTATTAGTTGTAAATGATAATGAATCTACTGTACTTGAAACAATATCTAGTTTATACAATATAGGTATAAATCACTTGAATTTTATCCCATATGAACCTAATAAGGAATACAAAAACATAAAGGTAGCTGTTACACCAGGAGAGATGAATTTGGTTCCAAGTTACATTGATGAAGTAATAGATCTTGGACATAGGAACATAGATAGTTCTACATTTTTGCAAATAATAGCTAAATTAAATATAGATGATAAAGATGTAACAGAACGGTTAATAAAATACTCGGATGAAGTTATTAGCTTATATTCTGGAATCAATACTAAATATAAAGAGCTTACTATAAAAAATGATGAGTTAAGTTCAATAATAAATTTATCTAGTAACGGTATAGCTGTAATATCAAACAAAGAAGAAGTATTAATTTGTAATCAAAGTTTAAAAGCTATACTGGATATTGAAGATTCTATATTATATAAAAAAATAAGTGATATAGAAAATAAAGATATTAAATTTATTTTTAGCTTAGATAAAGCAAAAGATGAAGTTATAAAGTTTAAGAATAAGCACTTAAATATAAATAAGTATGATATAGAAAGTTTTGGAAAAATTACAGGTTCTTATTTTTGTATTCAAGAAATAACCTATATAAAAAAGTTAGAGCAAAATTTAAGTAAAAAACTAAGAGATAAGGGTCAAGTTGCCAGATATAATTTTAATGATATAAAAACTAACTCTATAAAAATGCAAAAATCAAAGGATTTAGGGAAAAAAATATCAAAATCAGATTACACAGTTTTAATTACAGGTGAAAGTGGAACAGGAAAAGAATTAATGGCACAATCTATACACAATGAATCACTAAGGTCTAAACAGCCATTTATAGCTATAAACTGTGCAGCTATGCCAGAAAACTTGCTAGAAAGTGAATTGTTTGGGTATGAAGAGGGCGCATTTACAGGAGCTTTAAAAGGTGGAAAAAAAGGTTTATTTGAACAAGCTCACAATGGAACTATATTTTTAGATGAAATAGGGGATATGCCAATATACTTACAAACTAAACTACTTAGAGTTCTTCAAGAAAATCAAGTTATGAGAGTTGGAGGAGAGAGTGTAATAGACATTGATGTCAGAATTATAGCTGCTACAAATAAAGATTTGTTAGAAATGATAAAACAAGAAAAATTTAGAGCTGATTTATATTACAGAATAAATGTATTACCTATAAACATGCCATCATTACGAGAAAGAAAAGAAGATATATCTATGATGTTGAAATATTTTATGAAAAAGAGAAGGGACATAAGAGAAGGTGTTAAAGAAATTCTCAATGCATATTCATGGCCGGGAAATATTAGAGAGTTAAAAAACACAGCTATGTATATTGATATAATGTGCATGGATGATAAAGTTGAAACTTGTGATTTACCTCATAATCTTATCAATATAAAAATTGATTACAGTAAAGAGATAGAAGTTTTAAAATATAAAACAGACATTAAAAAGTCAAAAAAAGTTATGAAGATTATAAGAGAGGAAAATATATTAAACAAATGTATAGGAAGAAATAATATAGTTAACAGATTAAAAGAAGAGGGATTTATTATAACAGAAGGTGAAGTGAGAGGCATTTTAAGTACGCTAAAAGAATTAGATTTGATTAATGCTGAAGTGGGAAGAAAAGGGAGTGAATTAAGCAAAAAAGGCGTGTGCATATTGGAGAGTATTTAATAGGTAGTAAAATAGGAAAATTAAAATGCCTAATTAACCTGTTAATTAATAAATATTAAGAATTAAAAATTTACAAGGAATAAATAAAATTTAATTAATAAAAATAATGAAATGGTTAAAAATACTACAAAAACTGACAACGATTTCTTTGTATTGGTTATAATTTAAGAATAAAAATAAACTTTGGCATGCTACTTGCTTTTTAAAAAGCAGTAGCATTTTTTAGTATAAGTATTTAAGTATGGGAGTGAATTACAAATGAAAAACAACAAATATCCAGTAGTAGGAATATCAGGGAATTTATTAATTGATGAAGGAGGTATGTTTCCGGGATACGAGAGAGCTTACGTTAATAACGATTACATTCAATCGGTAGCTAGGTGTAAAGCTACACCATATATAATACCAATGGTTTATGATGATGAGTTAATAAAAGAGCAAGTATCTAACATAGATGCATTAATATTATCAGGGGGACAAGATGTAAATCCTTTAATTTGGAATGAAGAACCTCATATTAAACTAGGTGGAATAATGCCAAAGAGAGATACTTTTGATATGAAATTATTAAAATTTGCATTAGAAATGAAAAAGCCAGTTTTAGGGATATGTAGAGGAGAACAAATATTAAATGTATGTGAAGGTGGAGACTTATATCAAGATTTATGTTTAATTGAAGGGGCTTATATAAAGCATAATCAAGAGCATTTATCAAATGTAGCTACTCACACAGCTCAAATTAAAGAAGGTACAAAATTATATGAAATATTAGGAGAGAAAGAAGTTTTAGTAAACAGCTTCCATCACCTAGGTGTAAAAAATGTAGCTCCTGGATATGTTGTATCTGCAACTGCAAAAGATGGTTTAGTTGAGGCTATAGAAAAAGAAGGCGAAGACTTTGTTATAGGAGTTCAGTGGCATCCAGAAATGATGACTAAAGATTGTTCAAAAATGCAAAAGATATTCATGGCGTTAGTTAAAGAAGCATCTAAGCAAAAGTAAATTTTAACATAATATAAATATGCGCTGGGAGGAATTAAAGTGGAAAAAGGAATTAAGTTAGGGTTTTGGAGTATTGTATTATTAGGTATTAATGCAATTATAGGTTCTGGTATATTTGGTCTTCCAGGTGAAGCTTACTCAAATATAGGTCCAGCAAGTATATTAATTTTAGGATTTTGTATGGTTTTAGCAGTATCTATTGCTTTATGTTTTGCTGAGGCAGGAAGCTGGTTTGATGAAGATGGAGGACCATATCTTTATGCTAAAGAAGCATTTGGTGAATTTATTGGATTTGAAGTTGGGTTTATGAAATGGATAGTAAGTATGATTGCATGGGCTACTATGGCAAACTTCTTTGCAGTTACATTATCTTCTGTATGGCCTAAAGCAGCAGATCCATTAACTAAAAATATAATAATTGGAGTTTTAGTAATAGGGCTTGGATCTATAAACTTAATGGGAATGAAACAATCTAGAAAATTAAATAACATAATGACTGTAGGAAAATTAGTTCCATTGATATTATTTATAGCTGTAGGTATATTCTTTATAAAAGGATCAAACTTTAAACCATTTTTAATAATACCTGAAGGGCAAACGACTTCATCAGCATTCGTAGCTGTAAGTATATTATTATTCTATGCATTTACAGGATTTGAATCTTTAGCTGTTGCAGCAAAAGAAATGGAAGATCCTAAGAAAAATGTACCAAAGGCATTAGTTATGGTAATGTTTGTTGTATCTGTTGTATATGTACTTGTATTAGCTATAAGTATAGGTGTTTTAGGAGAAGGGTTAAGAGGAGCAGCTAATCCAGTTGCTGATGCTGCAACTAAAATTATGGGACCTGTAGGTGGTTATATAATAACAATTGGAACTATAATATCTGTTGGGGGTATAAATATTGCTTCATCTATATTTACACCAAGATCAGCTAAAGCTTTAGTAGAACAAGGGTTAATGCCTAAATCTATGGGAAAAACTAATAAAAATGAAGCTCCATATATAGCAATTATAGTATCTGTTATAGGAACTTTAATAATAGCTTGGTCAGGATCATTTACAACATTATCTCAAATTAGTGTTGTATCTAGATTTATTCAGTATATACCTACTTGTTTAGCTGTTTTAATATTTAGAAAAAAATATTCAGGTAAAGAAATAAACTTTAAGATACCAGGAGGAGCAGTTGTTCCAATATTTGCAGTCATAGTAAGTTTAATACTATTAGTAAAAGCTGCAATTGACTCACCTATGAAAATAGTTTGGGGTCTTGGAGGTATGATAGTAGTAGTACCAATATATTTTTATATGACTAAAGTATATTCTAAAAAAGCAAATGGAGATAAAGCAATTATAAGAGATTAATTTTTTTATATATTAACCCTACATCAAAAATGACGTAGGGTTAATTTTATTATAAATAAAATTATAATTGATAATATATAATAAGTATGGTAAACTTTCATTAAAAATATAAAAGAAAGGGAACGGAATAAAAGAAAATGAAGCTATAATTTATTTTTCAAATTTAAAGTATTATAAATTTTTAAAAAGCTACTTTTGTAGTTGTATTTATGATGCTTAAATTAAGGAGAGTAAATTATATTATCTACTTTTATTTTTGTACCCATAAATAATAATCTCTCCTTATATTTAAGTGTAAATAAGGAGGGATTTTTTGTTGTTAGTAAGTATAGATAAATTGAAAAAATATTATTTAGATAGATTAATACTAGATATTGATAAGTTTGAAATAATAGAAGGAGACAAAATTGGATTAGTAGGAGTTAATGGAGCTGGGAAAACTACTTTTATAAAGGCTTTAGTAGGTGAAGTAGATATAGACGAAGGAAATATATATTTAACAAATAGCTATTCATATATAAGTCAAAGTGAAGATCCTAAAGATTTGTGTGTTGATAGCAAAATAAAAAGCTTATTAAATGCACCAGATAAGTTTGAAGATTATTTATCTGGTGGAGAAAAAGTAAAGATAAAGATTACAAACGCTTTAAGAGAAAAAAAGAAGCTTATAATAGCAGATGAACCAACATCAAATTTAGACCAAGAAAGCATAAAATCTTTAGAAAAAATGTTAAAGAATCACAATGGTGCACTATTATTAGTTTCTCATGATAGAACCTTTTTGAATTCTTTATGTAATATTATCATTGAAATTGATGAAGGAATCTTAAAAATATATCATGGAAACTATACAACTTATGAGAATCTTAAAGCAAAAGAAATAAAAAGAAAAGAATTTGAATATGAGAAATATCAAACTGAAAAAAATAGGCTAGAAAATATTAAGGTCCAAAAGGTTGAATTAAAAAATAATATAAAAAAATGTCCAAAAAGAATGGGAAACTCAGAGGCTAGACTCCATAAAATGGGAGATCAAAGAGGAAAACAGAATTTAGATGGAAATATAAAAGCCATTCAAAGTAGAATTGACAAGTTAGAAGTAAAAGAAAAACCTAAAACTATAAAACCAATAAAAATCTACATACAAGATGGAATGGAAATAGTTAGTAAAAATTTAATAGAAGTAAAAGATTTAAATCTTAACTTAAAAAATAAAAATTTACTAAAAGACACTTCTTTTAAGGTAAAAAGAAATAAAAAAATTGCTTTAATTGGTAAAAATGGATCTGGGAAAAGTAGATTGTTAAAAGAGATTTTAAAAAATAATAATGATTCTATGAAAATACACCCAAAAGTTAAAATAGGATACTTTGCTCAAAATCAAGAAAATTTAAATCAAGATAAAAGTATATTAGATAATATAAAAGAATCATCATCATTTAATGAAACCTTTATAAGAATTAATTTAAATTTATTTGGATTTAAAGGTGATGATGTTTATAAAAATGTTAGAGTATTGAGTGGAGGAGAAAAAGTAAAAGTAGCTTTATGCAAAATAATTTTAGAAGACAATAACTTATTAATTTTAGATGAACCTACAAATTATTTAGATATTTTATCAATGCAAGCACTAGAGTCATCTTTGATTAGTACAGAAAAGACAATGATTATAGTATCGCATGATAGATCTTTTATTAATAACACTTGTGATTATATACTTGAAATTAAAGATAATCATATAAAAGAGTTTAACGGGAATTTAAGACAATATGAAGAATCAATAAATATAAAAAAAGTAGATAAACAAGAACAAATAGAGCATGAAAAAGTTTTAGTCTTAGAGCATAAATTAACACATATAATTTCCATGATATGTATAGAATCTAATTCTGATAAAAAATTGGAGTATGAAAAAGAGTATGATATGTTGTTAAAATCTATAAAAGATTTAAAAAATAATCAAATTTAAGATATATTGAGTATATAAAAAAATTGTACTACAATTAAGTTGGAAATAATAAGAGAATTTAAATTTATTTTGGAGGGAATTTTATGAAAACTTGGGATGAAGTAGTTGAATTTCATGGACATGAGTGTCCAGGACTTGCAATTGGATATGTTGCATCAAAAGCTGTACAAGAATATTTAGGTGTTGATTTTTCCAGTGATGAAGAACTAGTTTGTATAGCTGAAAATGATGCTTGTGGAATAGATGCTATACAAGCAATGCTAGGATGTACTATAGGTAAAGGTAACTTATTAATAAGGCTTAGAGGAAAAAGTGTATATCATTTTTATAATAGAAAAAATAAAAAATCTGTAAGAATGGTTTTAAAATTAAAACCAACCAATTTAAACAGAGATGAGTATAAAGAATATTTACTAAACTCAAACCCTATGGATTTATTTGAATTTATGGAAACTAATATAGAAATTCCAGAAAAAGCAAGAATTTTTCTATCAGAAATTTGTGAAGTATGTGGAGAAAAAACATCTGAACAATTTACGCGTCTTCAAGAAGGCAAGAAAGTTTGCATAGATTGTTATAGTGATTATAAAAGATTTTTTTAGAAAATTAAGCATATTAGGAGGAAGCATGAATATTGAATTAATAAAAAAAATATCTATTGGACTAAATAGGTTAAATTGCACTTGGGCAATAGGAGGATCAGTTTTATTAAATCACTATGGATTAATAGAAAAACCAAAGGATATAGATATATTAATAGATCCAAATGATGTAGAAAAAGTGAAAAAATTTATGGATACTATGGGACAAAAAATAGATTTGCCATCAAAGGAGCCATTTAAAACCGAAGAATTCTTTGGATATATTGTTGAAGGAACTATGGTAGAGTTTTTAGGTGGATTTAAAATAGATGTAGGAGATAAGAAAATCTATGAGTTTATTTTAGATAAGAGTGCTATTAATAAAGTTAATTTAGATGGAGTAACTGTAAATATGGCTACCCTAGAAGATTGGTTTGTGGCATATAGTGTAATGGAAGATCCAAAAGGTAGAACTCCTTTAATAGAAGAATACTTTAGAGAAAATGGGATTAAAAATAAGATGTTGCTAAAAAGAAATTTAAAGCAATATTTACCAAGCAATGTAAGTAGAGATATAGAAAGAGTAATTAATTAGGAATTTTTATATGTAGACAATTAAGAATAAAAAGTGTATTATTAGAATAATTTATTTAAAAGTATAAATTTTAAAATATTTTTAATACAATAAATCAAACATACTTAAGTATAGGGGGGACATAGATGGAACTAATAGACTACAGTATAAAAAATAAAAAAGCTGAATTGGTTTTAAAAAATGCCAATATAGTTAATGTGTTTTCTCATGAAATAATAAAAGCGGATGTTGCGATAGAAAAAGGTATAATAGTTGGAATAGGAGACTACGAAGGAATAAATAACATAGATTTAAGCGGCAAATATATAACTCCAGGATTTATAGATCCTCATGTTCATATAGAATCTTCTATGGTTTCACCAGGGGAATTTGCAAAAGCTATAGTACCTATGGGTACAACTACTATAATAACTGATCCTCATGAGATAGCAAATGTTTGTGGGCTAGAAGGTATAGAATATATATTAAAATCAACTGAAGATTTACCTTTATGTGTTTATTCTATGTTACCATCTTGTGTACCAGCAACTGATTTTGAAAATTCAGGAGCAAAATTAGAAGCTACAGATTTAGAAAAGTATATAAATCATGATAGAATACTTGGACTTGGTGAAATGATGAACTATCCAGGTGTTATAAATAAAGATAAAATAGTCATGGATAAATTGGAGTTAGCAAAAAAATATAATAAATATATAGATGGGCATATTCCTAACATAAGAAGTGAAGGATTAAATGGGTATATATTAAGTGGAATAAGTACAGATCATGAATGTTCTACAGTTGAGGAAATGATTGAGAAAATAAGTCTAGGCATGTATGTAATGATTAGAGAAGGGTCAGCAGCTAGAAACTTAGAGACATTAATTAAAGGAGTTAATAGCAATAATTATCAAAGATGCTTATTCTGTACTGATGATAAACACCCACAAGATATACTTAAAAACGGCCATATAGATAATAATATAAGATTAGCTATTAAAAATAATATAGATCCTATTATTGCAATTAAAATGGCTACTATAAACGTTGCTAACTGTTATAATTTACAAAACATAGGTGCAATAGCACCAGGGTATATAGCAGATATAGTTGTTTTAGATAATTTGGAAGACTTTAATGTATTAGAAGTTTATAAAGATGGAAAATTAGTTGGAAAAGATAAAAAAGCATTGTTTGAAATAAATGAATTAGAGAGTTCAGATGTAACAAACACTGTAAATATAGATAAGCTTACAAAAGAAGATTTAATAATAAATTTAGAAAAAGATGCAGCAAATGTTATAGGATTACTTCCTCATAATCTAGTAACAGAAAAATTAACGAGAAAAGTAGATATTGAAAATAATGAATTTAAATTTAATAAAGATGTTGATATATTAAAACTTGTTGTAATTGAAAGACATACTGCTAAAAAAAGCATAGGACTTGGGCTTGTAGAAAATTTCAAATTAAAAAATGGAGCAATAGCTTCTACAGTAGCGCATGATTCTCACAATATAATTGTTGTTGGAGACAATGATGAAGATATTATAAATGCTGTTGATGAAATAAAAAGAATCGGAGGAGGTTTAGCTATTTCGTCAAATAATGAAATTTTGGATAGTTTAAGCTTACCTATAGCAGGTTTAATGAGTGATAAAGATATAACTTATGTAAGTGGAAAATTAGAAAATATGTTATCTATAGCATATGAAAAGTTAAATGTCAGCAAAGATATTGAACCATTTATGACATTAGCATTTTTAGCACTTCCAGTAATTCCACATATAAAAATTACTGATAAGGGTTTATTTGACGTAGATAACTTTAAATTTATGGAAATATATTAAATAGAAACTTATAATATAATTAAATAATTAAAAAAGCTGTATCAAAGTAATCTAAGACTTTGATACAGCTTTTTTAATTATTTAAAAGTCTCATTTTAATATGAGGTATACCACATTCATCATATGCCTTATAGCACGACTCATCATTTCTTGAGCAATTTGTCTGCCTCTATAGTTTTTTAAAACTAATACACGACCTATAGAGATATCTTCATAGGGACTGAATTTTTTTTGGATTATTCGAACATAAGCAATTATAACATTTTCTTCTTCAAGAAATATGTTATAACAGTTTTTATCAATATCATTAAAATCATTTTCTTGGAATATTTTCTGTTCACATCCAAATACTTCATATCGAGCTTTTAACATTTGATAAAATTCATTTACATTTAAATCCTTAAAGTGTTTTGTTTATACATAAAATTATATCCTAAGAAGTTTTAAAGAATATCTTGTAAAGTATATTCACTTAATTTATCTTTAAACGATATTAAAGCTTCATTTAAAATAGGTTTTAGCTTGCAACATTTTGTAAGATTACAAGCGTTATTTTCTTTAGAAAAACACTCTACTATATTTAAATTGTCTTCTGTTATATCAAGCAGTTTTCCTAAGTTTATATCTTTGGGATCCATAACTAGTTTTATTCCACCATTACGTCCCTTTGTGGACAATATATAATTATTTTTTGCTAATTTATACACAATTTTTTTTATATGATGAGTAGATAAATCAAGTATAGATGATAGTTCATCTACTGTAAACAGTTCATTTGGATGGTTGCCTAAATAAATAAGTATTCTAAAGCTATAGTCAGTAAATTTTGATAGATACATAATTCACCCCTTATTTAACTTAATGTAATAGTATTATTATAGTAACTAAATACTATTAAACACAATAGTAAATATTAAATTTAAATTAATTTAATTATTATTTTTATAAAAAAATTAAGTTGAAAATATGCATTAAGAGCCAAAACTACTAGCGTTTTTATCAGCAAATATAGTAAAAGTTATAGTTAAAAATTTGGATAACTTGAATAATGAATATTTAAGATGATTTAAAAATATTTCAACTATGATATAGCTATATAATTAAAATATTAATTATATAGCTATATTTAAAAAGATTTGTGAAATACTAAAATTGTTATTGAAATTTCGAAAGGAGGAATGTTTATGGAAAACAATATGGCTATGGAATACCCAATGTTTTGCTATCAATGTGAGCAGACTGCTGGAGGTAAGGGCTGTACTAAGGTAGGAGTTTGTAGTAAAACGCCAGAAATTGCAGCTCTTCAAGACTTGTTAATATATCAAATTAAAGGAATAAGTTGTTATGTAAAAGAGTTAATAGACAAAGGAGAAAAGATAGATAAGGAAATTGTAAGTTTTGTTGAAAACTCTTTATTTACAACTCTTACTAATGTAAACTTTGATGGAGATGTTCATGAAAAAATGCTTAGACAATCACAAGAAATAAAGCAAAGTCTAAGAAGTCGAGTTTCAAGTTGTTCGAATTGCTGTGAACAAGCTGAATATAATTTAAGTGATACTAGAGATCAAATGTTAAAAGATGCTAAACGTGCAGGAATAATGTATGATAAAAATTTAGATCCAGATATAAGAAGTTTAAGACAAACCATAATATACGGTTTAAAAGGGATATCTGCATATGGACATCAAGCTAGAGAATTAGGATATTTTAATGATCAAGTTGACGAATTTTACTTTAGAGCATTAGCTGCAACAACAGATGACAAACTATCTGTTAATGATTTAATAACGTGGACTCTAAGAACTGGTGACATGAGTGTTGCGGTTATGCAAAAACTAGATGAAGCAAATACAACTGTATATAAAAATCCTTCTCCTCATAAAGTAAATGTCCACATTAAAAAAGGTCCATTCATTGTGGTTTCAGGACATGATTTAAAAGACTTAGAAATGATTTTAAAACAAACTGAAGGAAAAGGAATAAATATTTATACTCATGGAGAAATGATACCATGCCATGGGTACCCAGAACTTAATAAATATCCTCATTTAGTAGGAAATTTTGGTGGAGCTTGGCAAGATCAGCAAAAAGAGTTTGATAATATACCAGGTTGTATTTTAATGACTACAAACTGTCTTATGAAACCTAGGGATTCATATAAGGATAGAATATTTACTACGAGTGTAGTTGGATGGGATGGAGTAAAATACATAGGCAAAAACGCTGATGGAGAAAAAGATTTTAGTGAAATTATAAATAAGGCATTAGAATTAGGTGGATTTAAAGAAGACCAAGAGCCGCACGAAATTCTAGTTGGATTTGGTCACAATGCAACTTTAAGTAATGCACCAGCTATAATTGATGCTGTAAAATCAGGTAAATTAAGACATTTCTTCTTAATTGGAGGGTGTGATGGAGCAAGACCTGGAAGAAATTACTATACAGAGTTTGCTCAAAAAGTACCTAAAGACTGCATAATACTTACGCTAGCTTGTGGTAAGTATAGATTTAATAAATTAGACTTTGGAGAAGTTGCTGGATTACCAAGACTTTTAGATGTAGGACAATGTAATGATGCTTATTCAGCTGTAAGAATTGCTTTAGCATTAGCTGATGCTTTTGACACTGATGTAAATAGTTTACCACTATCTATAATTTTATCTTGGTATGAGCAAAAAGCAGTAGCGGATTTATTAGCATTATTATCTCTAGGAATAAAAGGAATATACTTAGGACCATCAATACCTGCATTTTTAAGTCCTAACGTACTTCAATATTTGGTAGACACATTTAATTTACAAACTATAAGTACTCCAGATAAAGATTTAGCATCTTGCTTAGAAGTTCCATCTAAATAAATTAATTAAATGTAACTAGAGTTACGTAAATTTATTTAGATAAAGTTTATAATATATAAAATATAATATTTAAAATTTAAAAATACTATTATTAAAATATAAATAAAAGGAGATAAAAATATGAAAGCATTTGTAGATAGAGATGGTTGTATAGGATGTCAAGCGTGTGCAGGAACTTGTCCAGAGGTATTTAGTATGGATGAAGATAATATATCAGTACCTATAAAAGAAGATATACCTGAAGAAGTGTTAGATTCAGCAAAGGATGCTAGAGATGGTTGTCCAGTTTCTGTTATAAGCATAAAATAATTTACACAAAGGAGAGATTAATATGATAACTAAGGATACTATAATAGCAGATATAATAAAATCTAAACCAAATGCAGCGCAAATACTTATGAGTTATGGAATGGGTTGCATAGGATGCCCTTCAGCTCAAATGGAAAAATTAGAACAAGCATGTGAAATTCATGGATTAGATTTAGAAAAAATATTAAAAGAATTAAATGAGGCATAAGTACAAAAGGATTATCAATTTATTTGGTAATCCTTTTATTTAATATAAATTATATTAAATAGTGTAACAAGCGTTACAGAAAATGAAAATTAAATACTATATAATCTAAATATAGAAAGGCAAAAAAATAAAATTTTAAAAGTGTATTTAAAATACTTATTTAAAATGAAGTTTTAATAAATAAAGGAGGTTTTATATGAGTTTGTTTTTAGGAAAAATTCATTATTGGTTATTTAATAAAATACTTTGGTTTGAAGATTTGGAAATAGAAATAATAAAGTTAGCGGAGGTTGAAGGACTAGATGTAGAAAAGTTAACTAAACAAATAAATTTAAAGTATGGAGAAAAATTAGTAAGCAAAAATTTAGAAGATATTATTGATACGGGAAATATACATGGATGGCTGCAAGAAAAAATACATTCATCAGAAGGAAGAATGGCAGCATGGACATCTAAAATTTTAGAAGATAATAAAGACTCGTTGAAAAAAATAGAAAATATTTATAAAAATCAAGGTATAAAAGCTGGTAAAGAAGTAAGTTTCTCACAAAATATTACTAATGCAAAAGAATTATATAATAGTATAAATGATTATATACTAGATGGAATGCCATGTGATAGAGTAAACGAAGTAATTACTTTAGAAGATGATGTTGTAAGATGGAAAAGAAGAGTATGTGTGCATAAAGAAATATGGGAAAATGAGAATGTAGATGTTAATATTTTTTATAATCTTAGAGATTTATGGATAACATCATTTGTGAATACTATAAACAATAATTTTGAATATACAAAAACTGATGATGAGGATTATATAATTAAAAAATATAAAAATTAAAAATAGTAACCTATGTTACTGATTCAAAATAAATTACGCTATATAATGTGTATATAAAATAAACATTTAAAAAAATTGGAGGAACTATTATGGAAAATAAAATGTTTTGTTTTCAATGTCAAGAAACAGCAGGGTGTACAGGATGTACAAAATTTGGAGTTTGTGGAAAATCACCAGATTTAGCTAGAATGCAAGATCTTTTAATATATACAACTAAGGGATTATCAGAGATTACAACAAGGCTTAGAAAAGAAGGTAAAAAAGTAAGCGCTAATGTAAATCATTTAATAACTATAAATTTATTTACTACTATAACTAATGCAAATTTTGATGATGAAGTGTTTTATGCAAGAGTAAAAGAAACATTAGAAACAAAACAAGAGTTATTATCAAAATTAAGTAATAAAGACAACTTGCCAGAAGCAGCTTTATGGAATGCAAGTTCAAATGCAGAAATGGACATTAAGGTGAGTATGTTAAGCAAAATCAAAGATGTAATATTAGGAAGTGGACAAGAATTAACATCTGATGATATAAATAAATTATTAGATGAAAAATCAACCAAAGTTGGAGTTTTAGAAACTAAAGATGAAGATATAAGAAGTTTAAGAGAATTAATAATATATGGTTTGAAAGGTTTATCAGCATACATGAAACATGCTAATGCATTAGGATATGATGATGAAAAAATAAATGCTTTTATGCAATCAACTTTAGCTAAGACTTTAGATGATAGCTTAAGTATAGACCAATTAATAGGTTTAACTTTAGAAACTGGTAAAGTTGGGGTAGATGGAATGGCTTTACTTGATAGTGCCAATACAGGAACTTATGGACATCCGGAAATAACTAAGGTTAATATAGGGGTTAGAAATAATCCAGGAATACTTATATCAGGACATGATTTAAAAGACTTAGAACTATTATTAAAACAAACAGAAGGAACTGGAGTAGATGTATATACTCATTCAGAGATGCTTCCAGCTCACTATTATCCAGCATTTAAAAAGTATTCTCACTTTGCAGGAAACTATGGAAATGCTTGGTGGAAACAAAAAGAAGAGTTTGAAAGCTTTAATGGACCAATATTAATGACTACAAACTGTATAGTACCACCAAAAGATAGTTACAGGGAGAGAATATATACTACAGGAGCTGCTGGATTTGCAGGAGTTAAGCATATAAAAGGTATTAGTGAAGACGATAAAGATTTCTCAGAAATAATAGAACAAGCTAAAAATTGTCAACCTCCTACTGAAATAGAAAAAGGAGAAATAGTTGGAGGATTTGCACATAATCAAGTATTTGCATTAGCAGATGCAGTAGTAGAAGCAGTTAAAAGTGGAGCAATAAAGAAATTCTTCGTTATGGCAGGATGTGATGGAAGAGCTAAATCAAGAAATTACTATACAGAATTTGCGAAGGCTCTACCAAAAGATACAGTAATTTTAACTGCAGGATGTGCAAAATATAAGTACAATAAGTTAAACCTAGGAGATATAAACGGAATACCTAGAGTATTAGATGCAGGGCAATGTAATGACTCATACTCATTAGCACTTATTGCATTAAAACTTAAAGAAGTATTTGAATTACAAGATATAAATGAATTACCAATAGCATTTAATATAGCATGGTATGAGCAAAAAGCAGTAATAGTATTATTATCACTATTATACCTAGGGGTAAAAAATATACACTTAGGGCCAACACTACCAGCATTTTTATCACCAAATGTAGCTAAAGTATTAGTTGAAAACTTTGGTATAGGTGGGATAACAAATGTTGAAGATGATTTAAAAATGTTTTTAGGATAATTTTTTAAAAAGGATAGTTTGCCTAGTGTAAACTATTCTTTTTATTTTTTGAAGAGTTTTCATATTAAAACTATATAATTCTATATATATTTAAATTATTTTGTAATCCAATATTTAATTTACTTATATGTATAATTAAGATTATAATTTAATTGTAGTTAGTAACTGTTATAAATGTATGGGAAGTACAGTAGAATTTTTTATAAAATAAGATTAACAATA
>NZ_JAKEDR010000060.1 GCF_023653455.1 Paraclostridium ghonii | reverse complement strand
CTCATAACAAATAATAGTTCTATATTTATATAAACTTTAAATTTATTCTTAATTATCATAAATATTATACATAATAAAACCATAGCATATCCTAAATTTAATATAGGTAAAAATTTATACAAAGAAAGAATTGGCATTAGAGCAATTAATGTATATATATAAGATGTATAACTTGTGTTCTCTTTGATATTATTCATTTAATTTTGCTCCTTTTTTAGATCATTTATATATGTGTTTTCTATAAAATTTGCTATGTCTTTTATATCATATCCTTTATCTTTTAATTCATTTTTTATTAATTTTCTATCATATCCTTTATTTATATTTATAATTTCTTTAGCCCATTCTTGACTAGATTTATCAAGACTTAAAAATTTAATCAAATTTAACTCCATATCAATTTCTTTAGTTATAGAATCCGATACTACACACTTTAGTCCACTAGCTTGTGCCTCGATTAATGTAACCGGAAATCCTTCATAAATTGATGGAAATAATAATACATCAAACATTTTTAACAGCTCATAAACATCTTCTCTTGTTCCTAAAAACTTAATACTAGACTCTAATGAAAACATATTGGCTTGTTTGTAAATATCATCTCTTAGTTCTCCATCTCCTACTAAAATTAATATTGAGTTAGGACATGATTTTTTTATTTCATTAAAAACTTTTATTATAAAGTTATGATTTTTAGCCACTCTAAAACTACCTATATGTCCTACCACAAAAATATCTTCATCTATATTTAGTTCTTTTCTCTTTGTTAATTTTTTTGATATATCATACTTAAATTTGTCAATCTCTATTCCATTATTTAGTATAGTAACTTGATTACAACTTCCATATAACCAATCTGCTGCTAATTTAGAACATGCAAATTTATGAGTTGTGTTTTTATTTATAAAAAGCTTACAATATCTTTTGTAAATACCTTCAAATATACCCATCTTAGGGTAAGAACTGTGTGAATGTGATATGCGAATTGGTTTGCCTGCCTTTTTTGCTTCTCTTAATACGATTCCACTCATTGCATTCATATGTGAATGAATTATTTTATATTCACTATGTTTTTTTAAAAACTCATATAAACTTTTGGAATACCTAATTGGTCCAACTTTATTTACATGTTTTATTCTATGGACCCTACCCCCTAATTCTAATATTTCTTTTTCATATGCTCCTATATCTTCTTTATGAACTAAAAAATCAAACTGAATTTTTTCTCTATCTATATTTCTATATAAGTTCATTATAAGAGTTTCTAATCCTCCTATATTCATTATTCCTACAACATGCAAAACTCTTATGGGATTCATTAACTTAAACCACCTTTAAAAGTATTTTTTACAAATTTTCTTTATACCAATCTATAGTTAATTTTATCCCATCTTCAAAACTATAACTTGGATTATAACTTAATAATTTTCTAGCATATGATATATCTGCATTTGAATGTTTTATATCTCCTTTTCTATTTGGTCCGTAGATAGGAGTTATATCCTTATTTAATAGATTCTTTAATATTTCATAAAGCTCATTTAATGAAACTCTACCTCCATAGGCTATATTATATGCTCTTCCACAAGCTTCTTTTGGTGCTAGACATGCTCTTAAGTTAGCTTCTATTACATTATCGATGTACGTAAAGTCCCTTGAGTGTTTTCCATCTCCATTTATGGTTGGCGCTTCATTGTTTAATAATAAACTTACAAATTTAGGTATAACTGCTGAATAGTAAGAGTGTGGATCTTGTTTTCTGCCAAATACATTAAAATATCTCATTCCTACAGTTTCTAATCCATATAAATCAACATAGTTTTTAGCATATAATTCATTAACTTTCTTTGTTATAGCATAAGGAGATAATAAGTTGCCTTCTTTACCTTCTACCTTTGGCAAATTAGGTTCATCTCCATATACAGATGATGATGATGCATATACAAATCTTTTAACATTATTATCTCTAGCCGCTGTCATTACATTTAATGTACCTTTTATATTTATTTCTTCATATAGCAAAGGCATTTCTATTGATCTAGGAACAGATCCCCAAGCAGCTTGATGCAATACATAATCTATATCTTTGCAAACTTGTTGACATATTTGTATATCTCTTATATCTCCTTTTATAAATTCAAAGTTTTTATTATTCATAAACTCTTCTATGTTTTCTCTTTTCCCTATTGAAAAATTGTCTAATACTCTAACAAAATAACCTTTATTTAATAATGCTTCAGTAAGGTTAGAGCCGATAAATCCAGCTCCACCTGTTACTAAAAACTTAGTTCCTTTAGGAAATTTTATATCCTGATATCCCATTTTTATAACCTCCAGTATAGGTAATTCTTTAACTGTGCTTCTTTTTTATTAAATATTCCTTTAACATCAACTAAAACTAATTTATCCTCACTATTTAGTGATAGTGATTTTCTTTCATATAATCCTTTTATGAAATCTAAGCTTAAGCTTATATATTCTTTATGACCTACAGCTACAACAACTGCATCCATATCTTTTATATCTTCAAACTTAGTTAACTTCACTCCATATTCTTCTTTAACTTGTTTTTCATCAGCTATAGGATCAGTAACGAAGACATTTATTCCATATTCTTTTAATTCATTTATTATATTTATAACCTTAGAGTTTCTAACATCTGGGCAATCTTCTTTAAATGTCATACCTAAAATGGCTACTCTAGCTCCTTTTACTTGCTTGTTAGCTTTTATTAGATTCTTAACTGTAGATTCTCCTACATATTTACCCATTCCATCATTTATTCTTCTTCCTGATAATATAACTTGTGAATGATATCCTAATTGCTCTGCTTTATGTGTTAAATAATATGGATCAACTCCTATACAGTGTCCCCCAACCAATCCTGGTGAAAACTCCAAGAAATTCCATTTAGTTCCAGAAGCTTCTAAAACAGATTTTGTATCTATTCCCATCTTATTAAATATCATAGATAACTCATTTACAAATGCTATATTTATATCTCTTTGAGAATTTTCTATTACCTTAGCAGCTTCTGCTACCTTTATACTTTCTGCTCTATGAACTCCTGCATCTATAACTAACGCGTATACCCTAGCTATATTTTCTAAAGTTTCTTCATCCATGCCAGATACTACTTTAACTATATTTTCTAACCTGTGAAGTTTATCTCCTGGGTTTATTCTTTCTGGAGAATATCCAACTTTAAAATCAACTCCACACTTCATTTTTGATTCTTCTTCTAATATAGGTATACATACTTCTTCTGTTACACCAGGATATACAGTTGATTCATATACTACTGTAGATCCCTTAGTTAAATTTCTACCTAAAACTCTACTTGCACCTATAATAGGTCTTAAGTCTGGGGTTTTGTCATCATTTGTTGGTGTAGGAACTGCAACTATATGAAACTTCGCTTCTTTTAATTTAGTTTCATCAAATGTCATTAAAGCTGTTGTTTCTTTTAAGGCTTCATTCCCAACTTCATTTGTAACATCTATTCCTTGATTATATAATTCTATTTTTTTTGGATTTACATCAAATCCTATTACCTCTACTTTTTTAGCAAATGATATCGCTAAAGGCATACCTACATATCCTAATCCTATTACAGATAATTTTTCTTTTCTATTTTTTATATTATTATATAAAGTCAAATTCATTTCTATTTCCCCCAAACAGATTTATATGAATCTATACCTAATAATTGGTCAAATACCTCTAGTTGCTTTCTCACAACTACATCTTCATTGTATATTTGTTCTGCTCTTTTTCTGCCTTTTAATTTCATGTGTCTTAATAACTCTTCATTATTAAAGATTTCATCAATTTTACTAGCTATTTCTTTTTTAGAATTGCATTTTACTAGATATCCTGTTTCACCATCCACAACTTCTTCTCTTGACCCTCTTATATTTGTTGCTACTACAGCACATCCCATAGACATTGCTTCTATTATAGATCTTGGCATTCCTTCCCTATATGATGGAAGACAAAATATATTTGATATATATAAAATGTTATTTATATCACTTCTATTTCCAGTAAATATTATATTTTTGTTTGATTTATACTTTTCTAACTGTTGTATTGTTTCAATATCTCTATCCCCTTGAAATACATCACCTATTATCATAAATTTGACTTCATTTGATATATATTTATAAGAATCTAACAAGTCAAATATACCTTTTTCTTTTACTAATCTTCCTATAAAAGATACTATTTT
Source organism: Paraclostridium ghonii (assembly GCF_023653455.1). GTDB lineage: Bacteria > Bacillota > Clostridia > Peptostreptococcales > Peptostreptococcaceae > Paraclostridium > Paraclostridium ghonii. The sequence goes on along the minus strand of NZ_JAKEDR010000060.1, from coordinate 12,847 downwards.
GTCTTCTTTTTTAAGTCCAAACTCTTTATATAAATTTTCAATTTCTTCTTTATTAACATTTATAGGATTAAATTTATCTAATACATCTACACCATTTCCTATTGCTATAATTTTATCTTTTGATTTAAATTTATTATTTAAAGCTGTTTTAGCATCTTCTTCACTTTGAGTAAATATAAAATCTGTACACGTTTTTGCCATAATTTTTTCAATGTTAACAAATACTTTATATACCAATGGGTTCATATTCTCGTGAAAATAAAATCCATGAGCTGTATATATTATATTTGGTACTTTAGCAAGTTTAGCAGCTATTCTTCCTAATACTGCTGCTATAGGTGTGTGAACATGCACTATATCAGGTTTTTCTTTTTTAAAGTATTTATACATTTTATAAACTGATTTTAAATTTGATAAAGGACTTATTTTTCTATCTATATTTATATTGTGTATATTAAATCCTTCTGATTTTAATTTTTCAGTTTTAGCTCCTTTAGAGCATACACCTATTACATCATATCCATTTTCAATAGATTTTTCATTAAGCCTTCTTAATAATTTATCCATAGTAGCATCAATTGCGCTTACTTGTATTACTTTTGGTCTGGTATTCATTTTTTCACCAACTATTGTATAAATTTTGCTTTATATAAAGCACTTCTTGATTATATTTATTATATTTTTCATATCTTCTTCATTCATTTTTGTATCCGATGGTAAACATATTCCTCTATTAAATAAATCTTCTGATACACTTCCTTTTTCTAAAGAACTAAAAAACTTATATTCTTTAAAGAAAGGTTGAATATGCATTGGTTTCCATACAGGTCTACTTTCTATGTTTTCTTTTTCTAAAGCTAACATTATATCCAATGGTTTGATCTTAGAATTTTTATTTATAGTAGCTGTTGATAACCAATAATTCGGTTTTCCAAAATCACATATATTCATAATTTCTATATGTTCTATATCCTTAAAGCTTTTTTTATAAGTTTCATAAATTTCTTTTTTCTTTTCTATTCTTTTATCAATGATTTTCATCTGACCTCTGCCGATTCCAGCAACAATATTACTCATTCTATAGTTAAATCCTAATTCTTTATGCTCATAATATCTTTCATTCTCTCTAGATTGAGTTGCCCAAAATAAAGCTTTTTTTGTATATTTTTCATTACTTGAAACCATCATCCCTCCACCAGAAGTAGTGATTATCTTATTACCATTAAATGAATATATACCTATTTCTCCTATAGTTCCACTTTGAACTCCTTTATAAGTTGCTCCTAAAGACTCAGCTGCATCTTCTATAATAGGTACATTATATTTACTACATATTGCTTTTAACTTATCATAATCTGCACTTTGACCATATAAGTTAACTATTATAACAGCCTTTGGCATTTTATTATTTTTTTTAGCATCATCAAAAGCCTTTCGTAATGCAATAGGACTCATATTCCAAGATTTGTACTCAGAGTCTATAAAAACCGGTTCTGCTCCTTGATATATTATAGGATTTGCAGTAGCTGAGAAAGTTAATGTTGAACAAAATACAACATCGCCTTCTCCAACCCCTAAACACTTAAGCGCTAAATGTATTGCACTTGTTCCACTAACTAAAGCAGTAGCAGCTTTTGATCTTGTATACTCACAAATTGATTTTTCAAACTCGCTAACATTTGGGCCAAGAGGAGCAACCCAATTTGTGTCAAATGCTTCATTTATATAATTTAACTCTTCGCCTCCCATATGAGGTGAAGATAGATATATTTTTTTACCCATTTTTATGCCCCCTATTTTTTTAGTTTTGCAGGACATCCAACTGAAACTACATTTGATGCTATATCATTTATCACTGTAGATCCTGCCCCTATTACGGTTCTTGACCCTACGCTTTTGTATTGTATTATAGTTGAGTTAGCTCCTACATGAGTTTCTTCTCCTATAATTACTCCCCCACACAATGTTGCTCCAGGTGATATATGTGAAAAATCCCCTATTTTATTGTCATGTTCTATAATTGCTCCAGTGTTTATAATTACATGGCTTCCTATTTCACTACTTGCATTTATTATCGATTTAGGCATTACAACAGTCCCTTCATTTATAAATGCACTTTTACTTACAATAGCGCTAGGATGAATGGCTATGAAATACTTTAGATCTTTAAATTTATTTGATATTTTCTTTCTTACATGGTTATTGCCTATAGCTATTATATATTCAGTATCTTCATTATTATAAAGTTTTGCATTATCAATTTTATCAAGTATCTTATACCCCATAAATTTGGATATTTTTTCATCATCTAATATCCCTTTAATTTTTAGCTTTTGACCTGAATCTATCATAGATTCTATAATCTCAATTATTACAGATGAGTGCCCCCCTGCTCCTATAACTATAATTTCTTTCATATAACCACCTACTAATTCTTCCCATCAAATTTTTCCATAGTTACATGCCCATCTTTACTTATTCCATCTCTTTTTAAAACTTTAAATATAGTTAAAAAAAGAATTTTTATATCAAGTGCTAAGCTTTGATTATCCACATAATTAACATCCATTTTGAATCTTTCATTCCAATCCAAAGTATTTCTTCCTCTAACTTGAGCTAATCCAGTTATTCCGGGTCTAACCTCATGACGTCTAAATTGCTCTTTAGAATATAAGTTTATATATTCAACAAGTAATGGTCTTGGTCCAACTAAACTCATATCACCTTTTAACACGTTTATAAGTTCTGGAAATTCATCTAAACTAGTGCTTCTAAGTAATTTCCCAAATGAAGTTAATCTTTCCTTATCAGATAAAGTTTCTCCAAATTTATCAACAGCTTCAAGCATTGTTCTAAATTTTATTATTTTAAAAATTTCACCATCTTTGCCTACTCTATTCTGAGTAAAAAATATTGGAGATCCTAACTTAATCCTTACTAAAATAGCTATAATAATTAAGACAGGAGAAAGTAATAATAATCCGATTGATGAACCTAAAATATCTACAGTTCTTTTTATAAACTTTTGCATAAAATCTTTTCTCCTTCCATATATATTTTGTTATGCATTTGCATTTTCATTGGCCTCTTCAGGTCTAATATAAGTAGTAACTAATTCTCTCATAACAGCATCAATTAATTCTACCTCTTCTTTATCTACAATAGCTTTTAAAACTTCTAAATGCCTACTACATTTTTCTATATCAAAACCTATTGGTTTTCCAATAAATATCTTCTTATGATCAGTGTTAGTTAATCCTTCCTCACTCATAAGTAACTCTTCATATAGCTTTTCTCCTGGTCTAAGCCCAGTAAATTTAATATCTATATCAACATTTACTTCAAATCCACTAAGTCTAATTAAATTCTCTGCCAAGTCAACTATCTTAACCGGATCCCCCATATCAAGTACAAATATTTCTCCTCCTTTTGCCATAGCACCCGCTTGTATGACAAGTTGAACGGCTTCTGTAATTGTCATAAAATATCGTATTACATCTGGATGAGTTATAGTTATTGGTCCCCCTTCTTCAATTTGTTTTTTAAATAAAGGAATAACACTTCCATTGCTTCCAAGAACATTTCCAAATCTAACCGCTACAAATTCTGTTTCACTTTTTTCATTTATAGATTGTATTATCATTTCTGCTGCCCTTTTTGTTGCGCCCATTATACTAGTTGGATTAACAGCTTTATCTGTAGATATAAGTACAAATCTTTTAACTTTATATTTATCTGAAAGTGTTGCTACATTTTTAGTACCAAATATATTATTTTTTATAGCTTCACTTGGGCTTTTTTCCATAAGTGGAACATGTTTATGAGCTGCTGCGTGAAATACTACATCTGGTTTATACTCGTTAAATACTTCATCCATACGTTTTTCTTCTCTAATTGATGCTATTATTGTTCTTAAATTTAGACTACTTCCATATTTTCTTATCAATTCTTGTTGTATTGCATATGCGTTGTTTTCATAATTATCAAGTATTATAAGTTGTTTTGGATTAAACCTTGCCACTTGTCTACATAATTCGCTTCCTATACTTCCTCCGCCACCTGTTACTAATACTACTTTATTTTCTAAATACCCACTCATTTTATCTAAAGTTACTTTTATAGGTTCTCTACCTAGCAAATCTTCAATTTGAAAGTCCCTAATTTTTTTTATATCTACTATCCCATCTATGATTTCATATAGACCTGGAATAGTTCTTAATCTACACTTTGTTTTTTTACATATTTTTATAATATTTTTTTTATCTTGCTTACTTATATTAGCAATCGCTATTATAATTTCATCAATATTATATTTATCCACTAAAACACCTATATCTTTTACCATACCTAAAATAGGTATGTTGTGTATTCTCCTACCTTTTTTCTTTATATCATCATCTACTATTCCTACAGGCTTTTTAAAAAGTTTAGGATTGTTTTTAAGTTCTTGTATTACTATATCCCCTGCGCTTCCTGCTCCTACAATAAGTACCCTACATGCCCTTTCTTTTAGTCCAACTCTTATCAAAAGACGACTTCCTGTTCTGTAAATAAGCCTACTTCCACCAGTTAATAATGTTGTCAATATTAAATTTAGAACATAAAAAGTTATTAAAAACTTAATCCCTATCAATATATATATTAAAGAAGTTATAATTATTGATAACGTACATGCAACTATTATTGCTATTAACTCTTCTTCTCCTGCATATCTCCATAAACTTCTATAGCATCTACATATAGATAAAATGACTATGCTTACAGCAATATAAATCAAAATCTCACTTATATCTATATGTTGTAATTTATATTTAGAATATATTATCCAATTAGAAACTATAAACGATAATGATATACATACTATGTCTGTCACAATTAATATTAGTGCTCTTATCTTGTACTTACTTAATAGATTTTCTAATACACTTGGTTTTTGATGGGTACAAGTTTTAATTCTCATTTAACCTAATCCCCCTTTTTGTATTTAAAAGATCTATTTTCATCACTTTGATTATAATAATAACTATAGTAACCATAGGAACCACTTTTTTCGATGTACTTATTAAATACAGCACCAATTATATTGGCTTTAACTTTTTCTAGTCTTTCTTTGCATATTTTAGCTCTTTCTTTTTCTACCTCATTACATCCAACCACTAATATAGTTCCATCTGCATAGTTAGCTAAAACTCCTGCATCCATTATAATTCCTATAGGTGATGTGTCTATAAATATATAGTCATAATATTGTTTTAAGTTATTTATAAGCTCTATAATTTTTTTAGACTCTAGCATTTCGCCTGGATTATGAGGTGTTTCCCCTGTAGTTAGAATTTGTAAATTTTCTAATTCAGTACTTTGAATACATTTTTTTAATTCCTTTTTATTCGTTAATGCATCAGTTAGTCCAAGCGAATTAGTTTTATTAAACATTTTATGGATACTTGGATTTCTAAGATCTGCATCTATTATTAGTACTTTTTTTTCTTCTAATGCTGCAAAACTTACCGCTAAATTAGATACAACAGTTGTTTTTCCTTCATCTTGTTTAGAACTTGTTACTAATATAGTTTTCATATCTTTATCAATCTTTGAAAATTGTATATTTGTTCTAATAGTTCTATATGCTTCTGATATTGGAGATTTGGGATTGTTAAATGCTGTTATATTTATCATCTTACTTACCACCTTTCTTTATGCTCATAAGGTACTACCCCTAGTAGTGGTAATTCTAAGTATTTTTCTATATCTTGAGGTGAATTTATTTTATTGTCTAAATACTCAAGTAAAAATATAATAAATAAGGAAAATATCATCCCTATTATTGCTGATATTAATATATTCATTATTTTGTTTGGTTTAATAGGTTGTGTTGGTTTGATAGCTTTGTCTATTACTTGAACGCTATTGGCTTTTGTTATTCTTTTGACTTCCTTCGTGAAGGCTTTTGGAATAGAGTTTGCTATATTAGCAGCTCTAAGTGGATTTGTATCTCGAACTGATATTGAGATTATTTGAGTTTCGTTAACTGAGGATACATTTATCTTATCTGCTATTTCTTTATATCCGCCTTTAATATCTAATGTATCTGCTACTTCTTTTAAGACTACCTTTGATTTTATTATTTCTCCATAAGTTATTGCTAGTTTTTCAGAAACGTTTATTTGATCTATTGTTATTATATCTGTTCCAGGAGCCTTATCGCTATTTACTAAAAGTGTTGTACTTGCTTCATAGACTGGACTTAATACAAAAAAACTTATAACTGTACTTACGATTATTGATATGGATGTTATTAAAAATATTATCCAAGATTTTTTTTTGATAATCTGAAAATACTCTTTTATATATATTTTTTCTTCCATTTTCCCTCCTCTACTTTACTTAGTGTCATTTATTTGCTTAATTATTTTGATACACTTATACTAAAAGTTTATTTTATATTGTCTGCTGCACTTTATATCATATTCTCTTAACCTCTTTTGGTTGACTGTCCTATAAGTTTTTGTAATTAAGTTTTAATTTGCAATTTTCTAACTATACTAAATATAAAATGAAAAATTTTAATTGTTTATACTTTTAAAATAGTGATGTACTAGATATTTTAGATTGGAGAGAGATGTATGGTAATAAAAAAGATAACCAATTCTAGTAGGTCGCTTGAATAAAAATATAAGTTTTGCTACCAAAGCTGGAAAAATGCTTTAAAGGTAACTAAAACTTATATTTTTTATTCTTCGCTAACTAATTTTGATTATCTGTTTTGATTTTAAATTTATCAATTATTGCATCAACTATATATTTACTAGCATTTCCATCACCATATGGGTTGCATGCTTTTGACATAGAATCATAAACAGATTGATTTGTTAATAGTTCCTTTGTCATATTATATATAGTTTCTTCTTCAACTCCTGCTAATTTTAAGGGTCCTGCATCTATTCCCTCTGGTCTCTCCGTTGTATCTCTCAGTACAAGTACAGGCTTCCCTAAAGATGGGGCTTCCTCTTGAATTCCACCACTATCAGTCATTATTATATAAGATTTATTTAAGAAATTATGAAAATCTAAAACTTCCAATGGCTCTATTAAATGTATTTTTTCACACTCTCCAAATATCTCATTTGCAGTGTCTCTAACTAAAGGATTTAAATGAATTGGGTATACAACTTGAATATCTTCAAACTCATCTACTATTCTTTTTATAGCTTTAAACATACTTTTCATATTTTCGCCTAAATTTTCTCGCCTATGAGCTGTTAAAAGTATCATCTTATCATTACCTAACTTTTCAATAACTTCATGAGTATAATTTTCTTTAACAGTAGTTTTAAGTGCATCTATTGCAGTATTACCAGTTACATATATAGTATCTTCTTTTTTAGATTCCTTTAATAAATTCTTTTTTGAATTTTCTGTAGGAGCAAAATGCATATCTGCTATAACTCCAGTTACTTGTCTATTTATCTCTTCTGGATACGGTGAATATTTATCATAAGTTCTCAATCCTGCTTCAACATGACCTACTGCAACTTTATTATAGAAAGCAGCTAAACTTCCTACTAACGTAGTTGTAGTATCTCCATGAACCAGTACTATATCAGGTTTTATCTTTTTTATAACTGCATCTAAACTTTGTAAAGCTCTAGTTGTTATATCTACTAAAGTTTGTCCTTGCTTCATTATGTTTAAATCATAATCCGGATTAATATTAAACGTATCTAATACTTGATCTAACATTTGACGATGTTGAGCCGTAACACAAACTATACTTTCTATTTCTTTTCTAGACTCTAATTCTTTAACTAAAGGGGCCATCTTTATAGCTTCTGGTCTAGTTCCAAATACTATCATCACTTTTATTTTTTTCATATTTCTCTCCCTTGTTATTTTAAGTTATTTATATTTAAATCTCGACTCCAATAGAACTTACAATAGTTTTATCTCAAAACACATTCCCCTATAAAAAGAAGTCAATAAAATTTAAACCTAAGGTTAAATACACTGAATGTTATAATACAGAACGAGATGTCAACATTTTATTCTATAGAATTAAATATTGCCACCTCGTTTAACTAATTTTGATTATATTCTTTTATTTTTGTTTATAAGGTTGTCCGAATACAAATTGATGTAGTGCATTTAAATTATATTCCTTATCCCACTCTAAAACCCAACCTTTTTCTTTACTTATTATATGTCCATTTCTGTGTCCATCTATTGGGAATTCTAACTGTTCAATCTTGCTATTATTAAGATTATATACAGTGTATCCTAAATCTAGCATTTCCATAGGACTTATATTAGTCTTTGTGTTATCTAATAATATATCAGCAGCTTTTTTATATGTCATTGGATCTTGTTTTAAAAACTCATTATAAACACTTTGAGCTACATCTCTATGTCTATTATCTCTAGCATAAGCACTATCTGTATATCTTATTCTACTAAATGCTAAAGCTTGATATCCATTTAATCTTTGAACTCCCGGTTGTTTTATATACTCCTTAGGTTCTTTATTTTCTCTATCTCCATAGTACTCATAACATGCATCTATGTATTTATTAACTTCATTTATATCCTTAGATTTAACATCTACTTCAACTCCACCTATTTGATCCATAACATCTATAAATGAAATAAAGTTTACAGCTATGTATTTATCAATATCTATATCAAAATTATTTTTAAATACTTCTTTTAATAAATCAATTCCGCCATAAGCATATGCATGAGTTAATTTTTCATATCCATGACCTGGTATATCTACATAAGTATCTCTTGCTATTGATGTTATCTTTAATTGTTTGTTTTTGTTATCTATAGTAGCTAACATGACAGAGTCTGATCTGTTTCCTTTATCAATATTAGTTCCATCAATACCTACTAACAATATGTTTGTTACTCCATCAACCATTTTCCCTTCATGTTTTTCTTCACTAGCAGATTTTACCTTAGAATGGGTATCTTTTACATATATTCCATTTAACTTAGCATACACATATCCAAACGATCCTAATACAATAATGGCTATTGCTATAAATATACCTAATATTATCTTTGTAGATTTTTTCATAATCTCCCGCCTTTTAAATAGTTTAATTATTGTTTAGCTACTGCTACTTCATCTACTATTTCTTCTACAGCTTCTTCTGTATTATTTATTTTAGTTTTTAAAAACTCCATAAACTCATTTCCTAAATCTTCTCTTTTTAATGCAAAGTCAATAGTTGCTTCTAAGAATCCTAGCTTATCTCCTACGTCGTATCTTCTGCCTTCAAAGTTATACGCATATATAGCTTCATGTTCTCCTAAAGTTTTTAAAGCATCTGTTAGTTGTATTTCTCCTCCTTTACCTGGAGCTTGATTTTCAAGTATTTCAAATATAGCAGGCGTTATTATGTATCTTCCTAGTATAGCTATATTTGATGGAGCTTCTTCTACTTTTGGTTTCTCAACCATATCTCTTACTTTATAAACTCTATCTTCTATATTTTTAACATCTAATATTCCATACTTATCAGTATTTTCTTTTGCTACCTCTTGAACACCTAATATAGATGTATTGTATTCATTGTATGCATTTATAAGTTGAGCTAAACAAGGAACTTCGTTGTCTACTATGTCATCTCCAAGTAATACTGCAAATGGTTCATTTCCTACGAAATTTTTTGCACAGTGTATTGCATGTCCAAGTCCTTTTGGTTCTTTTTGACGTATGAAATGTATATCTACCATATCAGATATCTCTCTTACCATTTCAAGCATATCAGTTTTACCCTTTTGTTCAAGTTCTAGCTCTAATTCAATAGAGCGATCAAAATGATCTTCTATACTTTTTTTATTTCTACCAGTAACTACAAGTATTTCTTCTATACCTGAATTTACTGCTTCTTCTATTATGTATTGTAAAGTTGGTTTATCAACTATAGGTAGCATTTCCTTTGGTTGAGACTTTGTTGCTGGTAAAAATCTTGTACCAAGTCCAGCTGCTGGTATTATTGCTTTTCTTACTATTTTTTTCATATATTCACATCTAAATAAATCTCAATACAAATTTTTAACTATTTGCTATAACCATTAGGATTGCTTTTATGCCAATTCCATGCATCTTTTATTATTTTTTCTAAACAATCAAATTTAGGATTCCATTCAAGTATCTTTTTAGCTTTTTCACTAGAAGCAATAAGTATAGCTGGATCTCCACTTCTTCTTTCTTCTTCTATAGCTGGTATATTAAAATTGGTTACCTTTCTAGCAATATCTATAACTTCTTTTACCGAATGTCCATTTCCATTTCCTAAGTTAAAAATATTACTTCCATTTCCTTTTCTTAAATATTCTAAAGCCTTATAATGTGCTTCTGCTAAATCCATGACATGAATATAATCTCTTATGCATGTCCCATCTTTTGTATCATAATCACATCCAAATATACTTATATGCTTTCTTTTACCTAATGGCACTTGAAGTATTAATGGTATTAAATGAGTTTCCGTTTTATGATCTTCTCCTATGCTTCCATCAAAATATGCTCCTGCTGCGTTAAAATATCTTAATGATACATACTTAGTTTTATAAGCATTGTCAAACCATTTCATCATTTTTTCCATTGCTAATTTTGTTTCCCCATAAGTATTAGTTGGATTTGTTTCATCAGATTCCATTATAGGTATGTTTTTAGGCTCTCCATATGTAGCTGCCGTTGATGAAAAAACAATTTTGTCAACATTATTCTCTTTCATAATATCTAATAGACACATCATACCATATACATTATTATGATAATACTCATATGGTTTTTTCATACTTTCCCCAACTAATGAATTGGCTGCAAAATGTATAACAGCTTCTATTTCATTTTCCTTAAATACTTTATCTAAACTTTCTTTATCTCTTATATCAAAGTTATAAAACTTATCAGTTGATAAAGCCTCTTTATGTCCTGTTAGCAAGTTATCTACTACTATTACATCTTCATTTTGTTCAATAAAATATTTAGTTGTATGACTTCCTATGTATCCTGCTCCACCAATTACTAATATACTCATATTAAATCCTCCAAAATATATTTTATATCTAAAATTTTTAAAATAGCTTTAATCTACAACTTATCTTCTTTTAATTTTTGATTTTATTATATTAGTTATTATATTTACTTCTTTTACTTTTAAAATATATATAATTGTACTGTATATTAAAACCCCTATTAATACTAAACTGGATAAAGATATAATTTGGACTAAAATTCCAATATCAACTATCCCTATTAATACAGAGTATATTAATTTAACTGTTATTCCCATTAAAATTGATGCGGTTAAGGACTTTATAAATAATAAAGCAATCTTATCTTGTTCATAATATCCGATTTTCTTTCCTAGGTTTATCATTAGTAAAAATGTACATATCAAAAATGATAAACTAGTAGCTAATGCTAAACCTTTATATCCCATAAACTTCACTAGAATAACATTTAATATTATATTTAGTATCATAGATATAACTCCATTTATCATAGGTGTCTTTGTATCTTTTAAAGAGTAGAATATTCTATCCAGTACGTTTCTTAAGCCTAATCCGATCATACCTATAGAATAATACACTAAAGCTGCCGATGTAATCTCTGTTGAATTTTCATTGAATGCGCCTCGCTCAAACAAGATTTGAACTATAGGCGTTGCAAAAATAATGGATCCTACAGTTACTGGAACTATTATTAAAATTACTATGTTTATACTAACCTTTACAGATTCTTTAAACTTTTCAAATTCATTTTCACTAGAAAATTTAGATAGTGTTGGATATATTATGGAACTTAATGTAACTATAAATAGTCCCATTACAAACCAATTTAATCGGTTAGCACTATTTAGTGCAGCTATTATGCCATCTCCTAGTCCAGAGGCTAAACTTCTATCTACCATAGTATTCACCTGATTAATTGCAACCCCTATTAATACAGGACATACTAATATAACCATCTTTTTAAAGTATTCATCTTTAAAATTTAAACATGGATTAAACTTTAATCCATGTTTGATAGCAAACGGAAATTGGAAAATAAGTTGACTTATCATACCCATTAGTGCACCAACTGGCAATATGTATATATTTCCTAATGTATAACTTAATATTATAGATACAATAAGAACTACATTATTCGGAACTGCTACCATACCCGGAACTATAAAATTCCCCTTTATCTGTAAGTATGAAGTCAGAATATTGCTAATACCTATAAATACCAATCCTATTATCATAACTCTTACAAATTCAACAGTTAAAATTAGTTTTTCACCAGTAAAATTCATTGCAAATAGCTTTACTAAAGGTTGGGTAAAAACATACCCTATCACCGATAATATAAAGGTTATTAAAGTTACTATCACTATTATATTGTTTGTAAACTTTAGTGCTCCTTCTTCTCCTCTTTTTTCTAAACTTTCATGATATAATGGTATAAAAGTTGTTGCTAGTGCAGATCCTATAACAGCAAAAACTACTATAGGTATATTCATAGCAGTTATATATACATCACTATATGAGCTTGTTCCATAAGAATACATTAATACCATTTCTCTTACAAACCCCAATATTTTCCCTATTAATGTAGCTAGCATAAGTCCTATTGCAGATTTTGCCAAGTTGTTCATTACTCTCCTCCATAACTATTCAAACTATAAAATAAAGTTTTTGTATATTATCTTCTAAGAACTTTATTCCATAGTAAATAAAATGCTTTTGTATTTATTCTACATACAATGCAAGAAATTTTAACTTTGGTTTTATTTATATCTCTAATCTTATATTTATGTAAATTATTTTTTAAATCTCTATATATACT
>NZ_JAKEDR010000006.1 GCF_023653455.1 Paraclostridium ghonii | reverse complement strand
GATTTAATATGTGTTATTAGAAAAAATATATTAATAAAATCTATATTTACTATTATTATAGTAAATCTATTTGTTAAAAAATCAAATAGTACATATTTCTATTCTTTTATTACATGTGTTTTAGCTTATACTTGTGCGTATGTAAATATATATGTAGAAGTTTTGAAACAAGAAGGTAATAGACTATTGTTTTTTTATTCTTGTAAAGAATTTAAGTTAATTAGAAAAGAAAAAATTATAAGTATATTTTATATTTCATTACCTATATTTATAATTACAATTGTACCATTGCTATTTACAATTAGCTTTAAAACAATTCTTTTAAGTTATATTATTAGTATTATTGTATTTAGTGTTTCTGCAACTATAATAAAAATTTCATTAGAAAAAGATAATGATGTAGTTAAAATAATAAACCATAAACAAATTATATCACTATTTATTATTTCAATTATATTATCAATAGCTATAGCAAACCTAATGAAAAATTTAATTATCTAAAATACATGTTTCAATAGATGCAATGTTAAAATCTCTTAGTAAAAAATTAAACAGGTATACAAAATCCCCCTAGATCCTATTCTAAGGGGGTTATTTATGAATTTATGTGTTTTATAAGACTCTAAACTTTTCTTGGAAATAAAAAGAATCCACTTTTTAGTGGTTTCTTTAAATCTGAATTACTTTAAATATTAAAATATTGATAACGAATAAACAACAACTTCTTATAATTACATTTGTATGGCCCATAAACTTACAATAAGTTGACGATAGACATTTTTTAAAAGAAGTTTTTATTAATTAGCTCCAATGAATTGAATATTTTTTTTACTTTTTTAGATAAATGATGTTCACCTAGTTCTATATTTATAAGCATTAAAAGTTCATATAAATTTGATAAGAAATAAAGTGTTTGATTATTTAAGCACCATCGAATTCCGCTTAAAGCAGTTCTTCTCGCTTCCACTTTATTCCCTTTTTCTAAGTATATTTTAGCAGAATTATAAAAACATTTTGATAATGCTCTAAAATGTATATCTTTAGGTAAATTTGAGTTTAACATTACATTGCTCTTAGTTATATACAGCTCAGACTTTCTACGATTTTTATCTTTATAAAGAACTCCTAATAAATTTAAAATCTGAATTTCTATAGGTAAATAACTTTTCTTAAACTCTGTATAAGTTTCATATAAACTTTCTTCTAATTCATTAATTACTGTATCAATTTCTCCATTTAAGTAAAATATACAAGCACTTTTAATATATAATCTTAATTGTCTATAATTAGATGATTTAAATAAATGTAGATTACTTATTAATTTTAAGCATTCGTGATATTCCTGAATATAAAATAAGTTTAATAATTTTTCAATTTGTTCTTTTTCTAAAAAATCAAATTCATTTTCTATTAACTCATCAATAGTTACATCTAGCTTTTTTGATATTTCATAACAAATATAAAGACTTGGATATAGTTTTAAATTTTCAATTTTACTTAACTCACTTTGAGAACATATATTTCTAGCTAATTCATTTTGGCTAAAGCCTCTAATTTCTCTTAAATTTTTAATTTTTTGACCAATATATTCCATACATCCTCCTTGATTCTAATGAAAATATATCAATATTTTTCTTTACTTGTAAACCAATGTTTCTATATTAAAAATAACTAATTTTATATTATGATTATTTAGACCTCACCCAAATAACGGAATAATGGAGGGTTTGACTATCCTTAATAATAGACTCTTTAAAATAAAATTATTTTTCATAACTTTCACCCCATATTTTTATAAAATTTATTTGTTTAAGTATATCTAAAAAAAAGCCTTTTAAGAGTGATATATCATAAATTTACCAAAAAATGGAGTAAACGTGAATTATTTGACAATTTTAGTATTAATATGGAATTAAAATTTATATTAAATGTAAAGGATAGAAAGATTCTGAAAACTTTGAAATAGTCTAAAATATAATATTTAATGATAATATATAAATATGGTGTAAGAATAAATAATTTATTTAATTTAGCTTATAAAAATATTTAATGGGGTGAATATATGCTTAAAGAAATTCAAAATAGAAGAAGTATAAGAAAGTATACTGATAAAGAAGTTGAACAAGAAAAAATAATTGAACTACTTGATGCTGCAAGAATTGCAGCATCAGGTAGCAACACTCAACCATGGAATTTTATAATTGTAAAATCTGAAAAAGTAAAAGAAGAATTAGCTAAAGTTTCTCATAATCAAAGTTGGATGTTAACAGCTCCAGTTTTTATTGTATGTGTGGCAGACATATCCTCTAGAATAAAAGAAAATGATAAAAATATGTACTTAGATGAAAATAGTCCACAGGAAGAGGTTAAACAAATAATTAGAGATACATCAATTGCAATTACCAATATAATGATTCAAGCTGTTAATCTAGATTTAAGTACTTGTTGGGTTGCATGGTTTAGGCAGAAAGAAATTAGGCCTATTTTAAATATTCCTAATGATAAGTATGTAGTTGGAATATTAACTCTTGGATATGCCGATGAATCTCCAAATCCAAGACCAAGAAAAAGCATTGAAGATATAATTCATTTTGAAAAATGGTAAAAATTAAAAATTAAATACTTTTAAAAATATTAAAATAAGGGGTAAGAGTTCCAAGTTTAGTTATTTAACACTTAAGTTTAAAATTTGATTAACAAGCTAAGTAACATATAATAAAAAAAGATTATCAAAATATAGCGCAATAACCTTTTTTAATAAATACAATTACAAATGTTGCTGTTAATTTGATACTTAACGAATATACAATCTTTAAATCCTTTTATTAAATTAATATTCAAATATATATAATCAGCATCTAATATCGTCTAAAAAGCAATCTTTAAAGTACAAAAAGATTCATAATATTTCATAATATGGCAAAAAAATACAAAATAAAGTAATATATATATATCAATAACTATGATAATGAAAGGATATTTAGATTGTGATTAATATAGCAATATGTGAAGATGAATTACATTATAGATTAAAGGTAAAAGCTATACTAGAGGAAATACTAAACTTAAATTCTATAAATTGCAATATATATGAATTTTCATGCGGAGAAGATTTATTAAAGAATTATCCTAAGAATTTAGATATTCTAATTATGGATATACAAATGAAACTAATAAATGGAATGGATACGGCAAGGAGAATAAGGGAGTTTGACGAAAACTTAGAAATAATATTTATGTCGTCATTTTCTGAATTTATGCAGGAAGGTTATGAAGTTAAAGCATATCGATATATATTAAAGCCCATAAATGAAAAAATTTTTTCGAAGAATATTTTACCTTGTATAGAAGAAATAATAAGAAACAGAAATAACTATCTAACTTTAAATGTTAAAAACTATATAGATAGGATTAGAATAGATTCTATTATTTATATAGAAACAGCTAGACCTAATATATTAATTTATACATTTAATAATATGTATACTATTAAAATGAGTATTTCTAAAATAGAAAATATTTTAAAAAAATATGGATTTTTTAGGTGCCATAATAGTTATATAGTTAATTTAAAATTAGTAGAATCAATGAATAGTAGTTTTATAATAGTAGAAGGAAAAGAAATACCAATAAGTAAATATAGACTGAAAGAATTAAAACTAGCGATAACCAATATATTAGGAGACATAATATGTTAGAAAGAATAGGTATAAACCTCGGGGATTTTACTAATATAATTACATTATATATAGATTGGATTATATTTTTTACTTTACTAACCATAATTGGAACAAAAAAAATATCTAATAGAAAATATCTATTTAGAGTTATATTGATAACAGTATTTATGGTAATTATAAGTATATTTAATATATTTCCAAATACGAAGACGATTATATATATTATAACTGGTACTTTATTTTATAAATTAGCTTATAAAGATTCTATTTATAAATGTATAATAATAAACTTTATATTTTGGTTAACATTAATTATTATAGAATCTGTATCCATAAACATAGTAGTTATGTATAATAATTTAGATAGTATCTATACATTAATAAATGAACCTATATTAAAAGTCAAAACTATACTTCTATCAAAGATATTGTTACTTACATGTTTTACAATATTAAAATATTTTAGGTTATCATTAGAATTCGAACAGAAAGATTTGGCATTAGTAGGAATACCTATATTATCTAATATAGTAATAATATTAGTAGTATTTGAACATGATTTTAATCAAAATATATTTAAATTTGTACTAATTATTATTCTAATGATTGTATCAAGGAAAATTTCATTGATAACAATAAGTAACATTTTACAATGTGATAAGCTTAAGCTAGAAAATGAACTTGTAAATGAAAGAATAAAAACAAATAGTAAGAGTTATGAAAATATAAATGAAATTCATAATAAACTAAGATATGTTTATCATGATTTAAAAAATCATATTATATGTATTAAAAATTTTAATACAAAAGAAGAAATTATATCATATATAAACAATTTAGAACTTCAAATAAGTGATTTTGAGAATTTTAGAAATACAGGGAATGGAACCCTAGATATAATTTTAGGAGAAAAAACATCTATTTTTAAAAAACATAATATTGAATTTGAAGATAATATAAATATTTCAAAATTGAAATGTATTCAAGATACGGATATATGTGCAATATTTGCAAATGCATTAGATAATGCAATTGAAGCCTGTCTTAAAATAGACAATGAGATAGAAAAAAGAATTGAAGTTAAAGCTACATATATAAATGGATTTGCAATAATTAAATTTACAAACACTAAAGTTAATGAAATTAAATTCAATGATGAACATATTCAAACAAATAAATGTAATAAAAAAATGCATGGAATAGGAATTTCAAGTATAAAATACATAGCAAGTAAATATAATGGTGAAGTAATAATCAATTATTCAGACAATGAGTTTATATTAAAAATAATGATTCCTATAAAAGATCTCCCTTAAAAGAGGGAGATTTTTTATTTAATAATTTACTTGTTTTATCCAAATTGCTACCGTTATAGACTAGTAGGGGTAGCGTCCATGGCCGTCAACCTAAGAAGCCTCATTTTCAGTTATGATATAATTTTTAATTAATCATTACAGAAAGTGAGGCTTTAATCATGCATAAAAAACTTAAATATTTAATCAAAAACATAAAAGAAGTTTTTGATATTGAACATATAGAAAAAATAGCCAGGGAAACAGGTTTTGTTAAAAGAAAAAGTAATATAACTGCCACTGATTTTTTAGCACTTAATGTTTTTCATGGATCAGACATATGCAGTTCTCCTTTGTCACAACTAGCATCTAAGTATGATGCTTTATTCTCAACTACAATATCTAAACAAGCATTAGATAAACGATTTAATAAGTATTCTGTAGAATTTATGAAAGAGATCTTTAACCAAATGATGTATAGTCAAAATGCTACTTTAAAAGGGCTAGAAGATACTTTAGACTTGCATTTTAACAGAGTAATAGTAAATGATTCAACAAGTTTTACTCTCCCTAAATAATTTAAAAAAGAATTCCCAGGTTCAGGTGGTTCAGGCTCTCCATCTTCCATAAAAATACAGTTACAATATGAACTTTTATCAGGTTCATTTATGAGAATAGATATATTTTCTGTAGTAAAAACTGATGCATATTATTTAAAGACTATGAAAAAAGATAAAGAGCTTAAAGACTTAAAATTAGCCGATTTAGGCTATTTTAAAATTGACTACTTGAAAAGAATTGATAAAAGTAATTCATCTTTCATATCAAAGATAAAAAGTAATACCTCTTTGTATATGAAAAATCCAACCCCTGAAAAATATAAGAAAATCTAGTAAATACATAAAAATAGATGTCATTAAGTTAGTAGAGCCTTTGGCCGAAGGCGAAACAATCGAACTTAGTGACATCTATGTAGGATCCCAAAAGGAGCTGAAAAGCAGATTAATTGTAACAAAATTAACTGAAGAAAACAAGATTAAAATAGAGAGATTTAAATGCTTTTTATATGGTCGATTAATAGCACTTTTATTATCTTCATCAATAGTATTTACAGGTAAAAATATTATCCTAGATGAGGTTGGTAAAGAAGTAAGTGAAATAAAGGCCTTCGGCAACTTATATCAGTATTTGCCTAAGTTATGTAATGCGATTTTTAAAGGAGAACTCTGTATTATACGAATTTTAAAAAGAATAATGCTTAACTTTAAGAGGTTAGGAGTAAAATCAAGGAAAAAAGGCAAAAAAATTTCTCTAGATATCTTAAAATCCATTGAAATTAAGATATCTAGAGAAATTAGTAAGCTAAAATTAAAATTTATATATTTGTTTAAGTCAAATTTAGGTAAATTTCCTAGGTTTTATTTAGTGTGCTTAAGTTTATCATTGTAGACACTTCAAGTGTGTATTTTGCAGATTTAAATCAAATAAATAAGCCATCAACCATAAAACGATTAGTTTTTAACCGTTAGGTTGACGGCCATGGACGCTACCCCTGTAATAAGCATATTTAATATAATATATTTAAAGGTATATAGTAAAAAAGACCTTAAATCAATTTATTAGATTTTAAAGTCTTTAACTTTATTTAAAATAAAATCTTTTCAAATGCTATTCTTTTACTATTATCATCTAAATATATTATCCCACAATACTTAAATTCATTTTTTAAAAGAAGTTTTTGCATTGATAAATTATCTTCATGTGTATCAACTTTTATGCTAAGTATATTTCTCTTCAAGCAAAGATTTTCTATATTTTTAATAATTTGAGATGATAGTCCAATTCCTTTATAATTATTATCAACAGCCACTCTATGAATGGTTGCATATTCATTATTACTTAGCCACCCACCCTCATAAATTGAATCATAGGACTTCTCACCTTTGAAAGTAACCATTGCAGTTGCAACAACACATCCATCCTTTTCTAATACATAACTTTCTCCATTTTTAATGTCATCATTTATAGTATTTTGATTTGGATAATCATTTTGCCATTGATCAACTCCTTGTTTTTTAAAATAATCTTGTGCTTGCTCAATAATTCTCATTATGCTATCTACATCTTTTTTAACTGATTTTCTAAATTCCATTTTTACTGTCCTTTCTACTTATATACTTATTAATAAATATACAATAACTAAAACTACGTATTCTATAAAAAATTTTATTTGGAGTTTATAGGTCTAAATATTCTACCTACAAACCTTAATCCTTTGGTTTCTAATTTTTTACTATAAATTCTCCTTAATAAAAAATTCGCTCCGCTCATGTCGTCAACGTCCACTCGGCAAGCTCGTGGCCCGTTACTCAAACGACTTCGTACGTTGCTCAAAATTCTTTTTTACTCTCAAAACATAGTAATTGGTATAACTAAGTCTCATAGGTTGTCCACAGTTTTTTAGTAAGTGTAATTTTCTTAAGCGTAAAAAAGATTGAAAGTTCAATTAATGTTAGTATAAAAGAAAACAATTGAATTTTCAATATTTTTGCTATTAAACTAGTTCTTAAAAAGCTCTAGCAAAAATGCCCTAAAGTCCATTTATTTGAATCCTAAGGGCATAAACTTTATTCTAAATACATAACTAGTCCCTAAAGTAAAATTTAACTACAAGTAGTAAAACCTAATTAGTAATATCTTCGTTTTTTTCTTTATCTACTAAACTATCCACCTTTTTGGTAAGTGAAAGCATTGAGATTGTAATAATTATGCATAATGTACCTATCCATTGTATCAAACTGAAAGTTACATTTAATAAAACTATTGAAAGAATAGATGCTGACAATGGTTCTATACAAGCAAATACACTAGCCTCATATGGTTCAATATATTTTAGACTTTCTAAGTAACAATAAAATGCAATTAAAGTTCCAAATAATACTACAAAAACAATAGCCAAGAATGACTCAAATGACCAATTTCCTACACAATTAAATGGTGACTGCACAAAACTAAAAGCAACTCCACCAATAAGCATACCCCATCCTACTACACATAGTGATCCATACATTTTTAATAATGAAGAAGGTTGTAATGTATATATAGCACATGCGAAAGCAGATAACACTCCCCAAAAAATAGCTGGTTTTGATATTGCTAAACTGTTTAAATTTCCTTTTGTAATAATTAAAAAAGTTCCTAAGATTGCCATAAACACGCAAGCTACTTGTTTGAATGTTGGAAGTTTTTTATTGTAAAAAGCTAAATATAGTGTAATGATAACTGGTGATAAATATTGAAGTATTGTTGCAGTTGCAGCATTTCCATGATGTATAGCCGCGAAGTAAGAATATTGAACCCCAAGCATTCCCAGTATAGAAAATATTAAAATTTTAATAATGTTTTCTTTTTTGCGCCATATCTCAAATACACTTTTATCACCTTTAAGCAAAGAAAAAGTTAAAATAATTGCTCCAGAAAATATCATTCTTATAACAACAAGCCACTCTGGTGCAAAGTTTTTACTTTGAAATAAATATTGAGCTACAACTCCAGAAACTCCCCAAAGTAACGTTCCAAGCATTACTAAAAATATACCTTTTATCCTTAAAGAATCTTTCATAAAATTTATTTCCTTTCTATACAAAAACTTATACTTATAAATATTAAATTTTAAAAAAATATTTATATATTTGATAGTATAATTATATTGATATTAAAGTTATATTTATACAATAATGTAATCAATAAATATAACTATATTGACTTAATTCGATTTATACCCCAGTTTTTAATAAAGGAGAATACTATGCAAATTCATAATATAATTATTGATGAAAACCAAAAAGAAACAACTAAACACGGCTCTGTTGAGTTTCCTATTGCTATCTATTCAACTCAGATTAATAAAAATATATTAGGTTTTATTGATTGGCATTGGCATGAAGAACTTCAGTTTTGTATTGTTACAAAAGGAACTGTAAGTTTTAATATTGAAGGCGATACAGTAATTTTATCGCAAGGAGAAGGTCTATTTATCAATTCAGAACAATTACATAATGCAAAAAACTATAAAGATATTGATAGTTCTTATATTTGTTTTGACTTTCACCCAAAACTAATCTACGGTTTTCTAGGAAGTGTAATAAATATAAAATATATTCGCCCCTATGTAGGTAATTCTATGATTAGATATTGTATTTTGAAAAATGACAGTGAGTGGAAATATGATATCTTAAAAGATCTTTTGATAATTCATAAGGAGTATACTGAAAAAAATGTTGGATTTGAATTGCAAATACTTACTTTACTTTTACGCATCTGGAATACTATGGTTAAAAACTATCTAGTATCATTTTATAATGATAAACTTATTCATAATACCTCTCGTCTAAAGAAAATTATTAATTATATACATAATAATTATATGGAAAAAATTAATTTAAAAGATATATCAGATGAAGTTAACCTATCAAAGAGTGCATGTTGTAGAGAATTTAAAAAATATATGAATTGTTCTATTTTTGAATATATTACTAATTATAGATTAGTCATTAGTGAAAATTTATTAATTACAACAAATGAGTCTATTACTAATATATCTTATCAATGTGGTTTTGGAAGTGCTAGTTACTTTATTGAAAAATTCAAATTACAAACTGGAGTTTCACCTTTTATTTATCGAAAGAAAAAACAAGCAATTAGTGATAATGTTTTATAATGTGTAGATATTCTATATTTCATTATATATGTAATTTTATTGATTTTTGATTATATAGAATGATACTATCTACTTAAATAGTAATATATTCAATAGTGATAACGACTAGGTTGAAATTTCAACAAAATCAACAATAAGATCAACTTGTATAAAAAGCAAAATATTCAAACTTAGTTACTGCAATACTGAGTCCTGTTACAGGATATTATTGGGAGGTAAATATATATGTTGTCAGATAAAAATCCTCAATATAAAAGCAAATATAGTAAATTTATTATATTATTAATTATTTTTCAGCTTTTAATAGAAGACATATCACAATATTTTGCTACACAAGATAGTGTTAGGTTCTACTTTGATATTGAAAATATAATATCCACATTTTTATTAGGCATTTTATACTTTATAGATGTAACCCAACAAAGAAAATTCAATATGCAAAATAATAATCTAATTCAAAAGGACTGTACAAAAGGAAGATTTTCATTCAGTATATTAATTGATATTTTTATTTTAATAGCTCTAATTTATAACGTGTATAGAGTATTTAATATCTTTGTTTAATATCTAAATTAATAAAATAACCCCTAATACGATATCTTTTAATATTAGTATTAGGGGTTATTTTATTAAACATAATTCAGTATAACTCAAAGGCATATCCTTTCTAATTTAATTTATAATTGTTCTTTTTTAAATTTTAGATATTCTATTCTTTCTAACTTATGTTTAGTATCTTTTAAAACTTTTTTATCAACTACAGAATCTTTTTTTAAGTAATCATAAATAGCTTTAACAATAACTGTATTTAAGTTATATCCATCTCGTTCTGATTTTAAATCAAGTTCTTTTTTTAAATCGAGACTTATCGTCACCATTGTTCTTGTGTTCTCTTTACTTAATGCCATTTTAACCTCCTAAAAATAAATTTGAAGTATATTATAAATTTAAATATAATTTTAAAATTTACATAAAAATGTTATCACTTTTAATAGTTTAATTCTATCATATAGTATATAAAACAATCAATTTAAAATATGTTTTTTTAAATAAGTATATTGTTTTTATGAAAAAAATGATTATAAAAAATCAAAACAATATTTTTTTGTAAAGGTGTTATCATTAATAAAATAAAAATAGATTGAAAAAAGAACATCTGTTCTATATAATATTGTTATAGAATTTAAACATTGGAGGGGTTCAATGAATCAACTTTCTAAGGATGAAAAACTAATTATATTAGGGTATATAGACGAAATGCTAGAGATATTTAACACTGTTTTAAGTGAAGAGTTTGAAGATGATGAAGATCCAAGTATTATTTGTGATGGGAAAAAATTTTTGAAAAAAGATTTTGAATCTCTTAAAATAAAAATTCAAAACTTAGAATAGTTCAAATTGCTGATAGGTATTTAAATGTGTATAATTATCTATTAGTATAATCATAATTTAAAATGAGGGTAGTTACACTTATGCAGTGTACCTACCCTCATTTTTATAAGTAATATGATAACACTTTTTTAAAATTTATATATAGCATAAATTGCAATACTTCTAGTTTAAAATTTGGTTTTGTCAACCTGTATAGTAAAAATATACTTGTTGAAAAAGTGATAACACTTTGATAATATATTTTTAAAGGCAATAATTTTTCTCTCTATGTTTAAATGGCGACGCAATTAGATAAATAAAACTGGTTTATTAATTCCAAATATTTAATTTTAAAAATAATTAGGAGGCATATATAATGCATAAACTAGGAGATTTAGTCGTTCTTTATAAAAGTGGAGAAAAAGAGTCTTTAATGGAAATAATTAATAAATTTAAACCAGTTATCAATAAATTTAAACGAAATAGCTATTGCGAAGACATGGATAGCGAATTGATTTTATTTATGATTACTTTATTAGAAAAAATGCCAATGAGAGAAGAATTTTTAAAAGATGAAAAAATAGTATTTTCATATATTTTCAAATGCCTGAAAAATAAGTATATGAGAGTAAACAAAAAATATTATAATCAGTACACTAGAGAATTTGCAGATGATGATATTTTAAATTACAAAGAGTATTATTTACTAGAAAGCGATATAGGATTTCAAGATATAATTAAAGATTTAAGTGATTGCGAAAAAAATATCTTGAACAAAAGATACGTCTGTAATTTAAGTGAATCTGATATAGCTAGAGAACTTAAAACATCTAGACAATATGTAAATAAAGTACATAAAAAAGCTTTAACTAAATTGAAAAATACATATTAAACTAAAATAGGAAGTTGCCTTGAATTAGTTTTTAAGATTTTAATCTATAGACTAGATACAATTCATTTTGGTATTATTATAGTTAAATATTAGAAATTGGGAAGGAGGAAATAAGTATGTCGTTTAAGATTCATCACGTTTGCATTCAAACTAAAAACTATAAAGAGTCTTTAGATTTTTATACAAATATTTTAGGATTTAAGATTTTAAAGGAAACAAAAAATTTTCACAATAGGGAGTTTAACACGTGGTTAGAGCTAAATAATTTTATGATAGAACTTCAAACTGCTAAGATAGGGGAAGATTTAGTTAAATGGAGTAAATCAAATGAGGGAATTGTTCATTTATGTTTTATGGTTGATGATATAGACCTTGAATTAGATAAAATAAAAAAATTAGGTTATACAAACTTTAAAATAAAAAACAATGAAATCATGTATAACGTAAACGGAGAAAAATTATTTAAAATTAAGGCTCCAGAAGGAACGGAAATAGAAATTAGAGATAGTAATATACAGTAATTGATGTTTCTTAATGTGCATAGATATAAAACTATGTTTTGACCGCCTTCAAAATATTATGTAACTTAAATAAAGTTAATGCCCTTATAGTCCGAAAGTAGATTTTAAGGGCATTTTTATCAGAAATCACTTAGTAATCTCCATAATAGTAATTATTATTTTCTGCTAGTATTTCACTTGGAACCTCAGTATCTTTAAGTCTCTTCATTAAAAATAAGTTAATTGATTTATTATATATAAAGGTATAATCATTTTTATGGCGAGGCAAAAGCCCATAAAATACATCTATCTGCATCCTATAGGCTTTTTTAATGATATTTTCACAATAAATTTTTATTAATGACCTTTGTGTTTTTCTTTTTTCTTCATTTGCTTTAACTTATAAGATCTATCGCGTTCTTCTTCTCTTTTTTCTTTCCTTTTTTTAATTCGTTCAACTTTTGATAATTCATGTTGAATTTTTATAGCATTTTGAGCCTTTGTTCCTATTCCTTTTTCATTTTGTTGTTTCTTTACTTGTTTTTGTAATCTCTTGTAATTAACTTTCTTTTGAGTAGTTAATACTTGAGATTTAGTTTCATGAAATGGAATCTCATAATAATTATTCAATATAAATTCATATAATTGAACTTCTGTAGGCTCTGACCCAAAAACTACTCTTGCAACATTATATTTTTTCCCACATTCATCTTCAAAAACACCAACCCAAAAAGGATCTTGAAATAATACTGTTAATTTACAAATACTTTTATTCATAAATAACTCCTCCTGTAATTTTATTACAAGAGAATGGACAACCCAGGAGGGCAGGTTACTGCTATTTTAAAATAGGTTCGGACTACCAACCGAAACTGTGTTTTTATCTCTCAAATATATTATATCATTTTATCTTTTATACATTTATCAAAACTTTATTTCACTCCAAAATATTACTATCTTAATCCAATTTATGCTATTTTTAAATTTAAATGTTAAAATATATACTAATACCTTTAAATTATAAATAAAAGGTATTAGTATATATGCTGTCAAATGAATTAAAGATAGCATTAAGCGTTGTATCAATAAATTAAGAACGTAAGAAAGGATTATTTAAAATGAGTATTAGAATTAAAAGGTTCTTTTTTTCAATTGCATTAATTTGTGCAACTTCAGTAAGTCTTTCAACTCAATCACAAAAAGGATTTAACCTTTCCATATATATAATATGTGTTCCGTTATCTTTATTATTTTTATCTAGATTAATTTTATCCGAACTAACAATCTTTGATAAAATTTCTAACGAATACAAATCCTTATCTATTATAGAAAAAGTAGGTTCATTAGTGAATTTGTTATTGATTATTATTTGGATAATTGCACAAGTTTATTGCTTAAGTAAATTTTGAATAAAAGTAAATCCTGTGGAATATAAATAAGTACATTTACTTGTGTTTTTTTAAAATATTATAACTAAAAAACTTGGGAGGGATTTTTATAAAAAATTGTATGGAATGTAATCATAAGTTTACATCTTCTGATAGGTTACAAACCTTTAAAAATTTAAGAGGACATCTAAAATGCCCACAATGTAATTCTATTTATAAGCAGACCTTCAATGTATATAAGTTCATATATTATATGATAGTTTATTTTGCAGCTATGATGACATTTCAAAAACTCTCTTTAAATAATTATATATTAAAAGTTACGTTATATACGGTTATTATAGTTTCTATTTTGTTCTTATTTGATATTTTACCTCATAGGTGGCATAGGTATAAAAAGATTGAGTAAAGTTAAA
Source organism: Paraclostridium ghonii (assembly GCF_023653455.1). Classification (GTDB taxonomy): domain Bacteria; phylum Bacillota; class Clostridia; order Peptostreptococcales; family Peptostreptococcaceae; genus Paraclostridium; species Paraclostridium ghonii. The sequence goes on along the minus strand of NZ_JAKEDR010000006.1, from coordinate 31,247 downwards.
GTATATATACAATATTATATTGAGAACCAAGGGGCATTAAATTTATTGCTCCTATTTTTATGCAAAAAATCTTTTTATTTATAAAATTCTATGTTTTATTTAAATTTGTTTAAGAAATATAGTTTGTATTTTTTGACCATCTATAATTGAATCTAAGCCACCTATCTTAAAAGTATTAACTTTACATATATTTACAATTATAATGACTAATATAAAGGAGGATTTAAAAATGAAAATTGAGTTAAATATTGATCAAAATATAAAAGAAGAAACTATAGCAATTTCAGTAAAGCAAACAAGTACTAAAGTTAATAAGATTATTCAAATAGCTACTAACCTTGAAATCCCAGACTTAAAATTATATGGAAAACATGACAATAAAATTTATCCTCTTCAACTAACATCAGTTTTAAGGTTTTATTCAGCTGATAAAAAAGTATTTGCACAAATTGATAATATAGAAATGTTAATTGACTATAGGCTTTATGAGTTAGAGGAAAGTTTAAGCGAAAATTTTATAAGAATATCAAATACAGAAATTATAAATTTTGATTATGTTGAAAATCTAGAAATTGACAAAGGTGGTTTAATAAAAATAATTTTTAAAAATAAAACTGAAACGTACTCGTCAAGAAGGTACTTAAAAAAAATAAAAGAGAGGTTAGGACTATGAAAAGAGAAGTATTTAAAAGAATTTTATCTGGCGTGGTAATCGGAACATTTATTGGATTAAGTATGGCTATTATTTTTTCATATTTAAGCAATACAGGTGAATTTTATCCAGCTCCATTAAGGTTTGTAGATAAGTTTTCTAATATTTTAAATGCTACAACAATGGCAGTTGTACTTTGGTCTCTAATTGGGATTATATTTTCTGTAAGTAGTATGGTTTTTGAATATACAGATTGGAGTATAACGAAAATGACAGTAGTTCATTTTTGTATTATATACTTAGGATTTACTCCTTTAGCGATAATTTGTGGTTGGTTTCCTCCTAGACTTATATCTATAATATTTTTTACAATAATATTTATTTTTATATATATAATAATGTGGATGGTATTTATGAAAAAGGCTAAAGAGGATATAAATAGTATAAATAAACATATAAAATAAAGTAACAATAAAACCATATCTTAACCTTAAGTTTTCGCTGTTTCATAGAATAGTAATGAAGCCCTTAGAATTTAAACAACTGGATTCCAAGGGCTTCATTACTATTCTATTTTAAGATTTATAATAAAAAATACTTTTGTATATCTACAAGGAAAGATTTGTTTTGGTTCTTATATGCGAAATTTTATGGATTTTATAATCTATAGTGGTAAAAGTTATATTTTTGTATATAATTTATATTGAATAGGGGAGGGGGTGAGGTACATGAAAAAATGCAATAATTATATAAAATTTGGATTATTATTTAATGGTATTTACTTATTAGGAAATCATACTAATTTACTTCCAGAACTTATAAAGGGATTATTTGCTGGATTAGGATTAGTGTTAATTCTTATTGGTATGTATTCTGAAAACCACGATATATCTAAATTAAGGGATTATAAAAAAATGATATTTAGCAGGTTATTATCAAAATAAAATTTTTAATTATTATACAAATTAATGCTAACTTAACTTTGCGTAATAATTCTTCTAATTATCCTAATAAAACAGGTATGGATAGTAGTTTATTTTAACTATCATATAAATACGTAACATATAAAACTAAGCTTTAACTTATTGCATAATTAAATCACTATTTTTTATTAAATACTTACATTACATATTCAACAATATTTACTTAATACATTCATTTGTTCTGTTAACGATTTTAAATAATTTAGAATATGCAATTTTAAAATAATTTATGATATCATTTGTCGTTATAATAACAACAAATATGAATACAATTATATCAAAGGGGATGTTTGTAATGAAAAGCAATAATTTAGGACCAGTAAGTTCTAAACCTAATTTAAAAGGTATTTTGGGTGTTGCTTCAGTTTGGTTTGCTGCTCATGTGGGTGGGGGGTTTGCCACAGGTAATCAGACAATGAATTTCTTTGTTAAGGAAGGTTGGTATACACTTTGGATCCCAATCTTAATTATGGGTATTATAGGTTTAGTTTATAGAGAAACAATGATTATGGCTAGAAACTATCAAGCTTTTGAATACAGAACTTTATCTAAAAAACTATATGAACCTTATGATAAAGTTTTACCTATAGTATTTGAGATTTGTTATATAATAATCGTTTTACTTGCTACTGGAGGTTCAATTGCAGGGGCTGCTGAACTTTTTAAAGCATTTGGCCTTAGCTATAACCTAGGAGTAGTAATAACAGGAGCAGTACTATTTGCATTAACTATATTCGGTGCAAATTTAATTAGAAGTGCATCTTCATTTATGACTATAATAATTGTTGTTTGCCTTACTTTAATATGCTACATAGGAATATCTGCAAACTCAGGCAATTTTGTAAAATTAGCAACAACTAGTTATTCTACAGGATCCGTTTGGGAAGCATTGTGGTTAGGTCTAAAATATGCTGGATTCCAAGCTACTGTATGGTCAATAATCATAAGTGTTTGTCAGCCTCTTAAAACAGATAAAGAAATTAATTATACGACTATAATCGGATTTATACTAAATAGCATCATGATTGTCCTTAGCTGTATGATGTTATTTGCGTGGCTTCCTGGGACTTCAGGGGAAACGCTTCCAATTCTTTATATTTGTAAACAAATAGGAAAAGATTGGCTTGTAGCAGTGTACTCACTTGTACTTTTACTTGCATTTATATCTACAGGAATAAGCTGTGTATTTGGTGCAGTTGCAAGATTTGAACATCTTGTTAAAATCCCAGAAAATATAACAGTTAGAAGAGGATTACTTTCTCTATTATGTATGGTAATATCTATGGCTATATCTCTTGTTGGGCTTACAGCTATCGTAAAAATTGGATATGGATATACTGGAGTTGTTGGAATTTTTGTTGTAATAATTCCAATTCTTACTGTTGGACATATTAAAAATAAAAGGTTTAAACTAAACCAGCAAATTTCAATAGAAAAAGAAAATATGGGGCTAGAAGAATAATGTCACTAATTATATAATTAAATATTCATACTATGAATTTTTAATTTTAACTAGATTATATTAGTATCTCTAGAACTAGGAAACACTGTAATAAATAGGCTTAAAGTCTTGTGTTAACTAGATCTGTAGGTACTTTTTTTATGTAAAAACCTGTTAACAAGCCATTAAATATCTTAGCTATTGATTTTAAACTTTAAATATAAAATCTTTCATTTTGCATATCTCAATACTATTTTACAGAAAAAAATAATTTTTAAATAGTAGGTTGTCAAATTTTAAACAAATTTCTTTCTATATAAAGAGATTTTCTTCTTAATACATACAAGGAGGTAATAAACGTAATAGTTAAAGATTAAGCTAATTTTGAAGTTAGTATATTATCAGACCCAAGAAGTACAAACTTTTTTAAAGAGTTTATGACAAAAAATAATAATTCAAAATAAACTTTATATGTTCAAAAATAATTAAACAAATTAAAGTAAAATTATTATGATTAAGCAAATCAAAAGATTAGTATTTTATTATAAATTATCATTTGTATTTGTTTAATATTATATTTAAAAAGGAGGTGGACTTTGGTGAAAATTTTGTAATTTTAATAAATTTTTTCACTAAAGATAAAACATGAACAACAATGAAATCAAATTAAATTCAACAGATAAACAAGAAATATTAAAAAATTATCCAATATCAAAAAACAAAGAAGACTTATTGTGGGAAACAATTACTAGAAATTATGACGAAATAGATCTATATAGTGATATAGGAGACTGGGCTAGTGTAGGATTAATTGTAACTGGTACTGTTTTAGCTTTAGGAGCTCCAATAGCAGGATCTGCTGCAATAGTACTAGGTACTATGTTACCTTTATTTTGGCCAGAAGATCCAAATTCAGCTAAAAATTTATGGGAAAGTTTAATCAATTATGCAGGAGAATTAATTGATAATAAACTAAATGATTATGCTTTACAAGAAGCAATTGCAAAAATACGAGGATTATATGTAGTAATTCAAGATTATCATAATTACAGAACCAAGTTTCTAAATCCAACTGAGACAAAAAAACCAAGCAGAGAAGAAGTATTTGCTAAATTTAATTTTGCTCATTCGCTATGTATGGATAAGATAGAGGAACTTAATGTAAAATCTTATGAAATAACACTATTGCCTGCATATGCACTTGCTGCAAATATGCATTTATTATTAATGAGAGATGGTATTTTATATGCTAATACACTTGAGTTAAGTAGAGCTAGTATCTCAAATGGAGATAATCTATATGAAGAATTTTTAAAAAGAAGAAGTAAATATATTAATCATTGTCTAGATTTTTATAATAAAGGGCTTAACAAATTCCCAAAACCAATAAATACAGTTGCAAATTTGAAAAAACTTAATGATTATAAGCTATATATGACTATCAATGTATTAGACATTATATCGTTATTTTCAATTTATGATATAAAAAAATACCCTGGAGAGATTTTACCAAAAACAGATCTTACTAGGGAAGTATATACATCTCCTCTTAATTATGATTCAAAGGGGTTAAATACTGGTTCTATAAAAGATGATTTAGAAAATATTTTAACACGAAAACCCCATTTGTTTAGCATTCTAAAAGAAATTAATTTTGAATATGTAGGAGAAGAATGGAAAGACAAAATTGGAGTGTATTTTGGTTCTGACGATAAAAAAAATAGACCTTTCATAAATGGAACTATCTGCAACTTTAATCATATTAATGATGATAAATTAGTAAAAGGTACCCCTCAAGGAGCATGGGGATGGTATAGTGATCCTAAGGATAGAGTGAGTTTCAATATAGACAAAGAACAGAGGATATATCAAGTAAAAACAGCTCACTTTGGGGATATTAATACAATATCTGTGCTTCAACAAATTGATCTTTATGCATCAATCTTTGGCAAAGAAGTTGGTTCTTACCACTTTACTGGAGGTGATACATATAGGTATTTAACATCTCCTTATATATCTAAAGTTTCGGGTAAAATTGATATTAGTAACTATAACGATTACAGTCATAATCTATCCTCTATGTTAAGTTTTAATAATAGTATAATATTTCAAACAAGTGTCTTTGGTTGGACTCATGCCCTAGTTGATCGTGAAAACAAGATAAAATCAGATAGAATAACACAAATTGCGGCTGTAAAAGGATATGAATTAAGAGATCGTGCAGAAGTTATAAAAGGGCCTGGATTTACAGGAGGAGATTTAGTAAGTCTTAATAACGGTGGTAGATTATTTGGTAAAGTAAAATTTGAGTCTCAAAATACAAAATATAAAGTTAGGTTATATTATGCTGCTCAAAACTTTACACAAATTGAATTTGTATTAGGTGATTCAGTTTTCTCAAAGAAATTAAACCCAACTTACAACGATATGGATGAAACAAACTTAGAATATGATTATTTTGACTATATAGATATAACAGAAACTCTATATAAAAATCAAAAATCCGAAGAGGTATTAAGCATTATGAGTAAAAATTATGACATAATAATTGATAAAATAGAATTTATACCCGAGTCAATTGCATCACAATTATAAGTATATAAAATAAAACAAAAGACTACTATTTAATATATTAAAACTTTATGTACATTTCATTAGTTAATAAGGTTAGAGGCTCAATAAATCTCTAATCTTATTAATTTGTTTTTAATTAGTATAACCCACTAAAAAATTTTTGTTATCTATAACTGTTCACCTGAAACATAATAAATAAGTATACATAGATTTAAAAAATATTTTTACTATTTTACTCCAAAATAAACTAATTTTAGTTAGATTTTGAATTTATTTTAATTTTATATGTTAAAATAACCTTAGGGTTTACTAAAATATAAGGGGTGAAAATAATGAAAAAGGAAACATTTACATTATTGAATTCAATGATACCAATTCTACTATTTTTTAACATAGTGATTTTTAAAGAGATTCTAATAGCTAATATAATTATATCTATAGCAATAGTAATCATTGCTATTAAATTAGTATCTGAAGTTATAAAATTGAAAAATAATACTCACTAGTTAAAAACTTTGATTGTCATAATCAATAGTTGAATTTGCGTAGTATATATTTTGGTGCTATCATTAATTTGAAATAAATATAAAACTAAATAGGGAGAATGGAGTAAGAGTAAAATGAGTAATTTAGAACTAAGAAATTCTTTAAAGTATTTTATTGATCAATATTTTCAAGAGGTTGAAGAGGTTCCATTGGGGGAAGTGGTAAAGATTGCTGATTCTAACCAAATTGAAAAGCTTAGAAAAATAAATATACCGAATGAAGGAAGAAATGTAGAAGAAGTTATGGAAGAAATGATGAAAGATATTTATGATTATAGAGGAAGAGCTGATCATCCAAGATTTTTCGGATTTATACCAGGTCCAGTTTGTTTAAACTCTTGGATTGGGGACGTTATGACAAGTGCTTATAATTTACATGCTGGTAGTTGGCTTGTAACATCAGCTGGTAGTTGTGTTGAAAAGTCCTTAATTAATTGGCTGTCTGAAAAAGTTGGTTATGATACAAACAAATCTAGTGGGTTATTTGTTTCAGGAGGATCTATGGCAAACCTTACAGCATTGGTAGCTGCAAGAGATAGCAAACTTTCATTTGAGACGTTACCTTTAGGTACAGCTTATGTGTCTGATCAAACTCATAGTTCAGTTAAAAAAGCACTTAAAATAGCTGGAATATCACCTAAAAATATAAGAAAAATATCTGTAGATTCAAATTATAAAATGAACATAGATGAGCTAGAAAAAGCAATAAATGATGATATTTCAAAAGGATTAAAACCATTCGTGATTATTGCAAGTGCTGGTACAACAAATACAGGAAGTATTGATCCAATACCAGAAATATCTAACATATGCTCACAATATGGATTATGGATGCATGTTGACGGAGCCTTTGGAGCGTCAATATTATTATCTAAAAATTATAATCATCTGTTAAAGGGCATTGAAAATGCCGATAGTTTAAGTTGGGATGCTCATAAATGGCTATTCCAAACATACAGTTGTGCAATGGTACTTATAAAAAATAAAAATAATTTAGCACAAAGTTTTAGTGAAAACCCAGAGTACTTAAGAGATTTAGATGTAAATGATGGTGAAGTAAACTATGGAAATATTGGAATAGAATTAACAAGACCAGCTAGAGGTCTTAAGTTTTGGTTTACATTGCAAACTGTAGGAACAGATGAATTAAGTAGAAGAATTGAGTATGGTATTCATCTTGCAGAATATGCTAAAGAAGTAGTGACTGGTTTAAATAATTGGGAAATAATTTCCGAACCACAATCAGCAATTATTAACTTTAGATATGCTCCTACTGGAATTCCAGAACAAGAAATAAATGACCTAAATAGTGGTATTTCACACTTAGCACTTCAAGATAATTATGCAGGAGTATTCACAACAGTTTTAGATAATAAAGTTGTTCTAAGAATGTGTTGTATTAATCCTGAGACAACACAAGATGATATAGAGCAAACAATAACTAAATTAGATAAATTTGCACAGCACTTATTAAATAATAATATTAGTGGAAGTGCTGTATAAACAATACACATAAATTTATATTACAATATGATTTAAATGCTAAATCACTTTTAGTGTATACAAAAGACTTTTGAATTAAATTTTGGGCCAACAGTTGCAATAATTCTACTAACTGTTGGCCTTATTGTATTATAAATATAAAATCCTAGATTTTAGTATAAAAAATATTATTATTGTTACCTTATTCAGGTATAAACTCAACTTTACTTATATAAACATGCGTACTATCTTGCTCATATTTATTAAGAACTATTGTACTATAAGTTGAGTTAGATCCCGTTACATACCCAATATCTACATGTTTTAATTTGCCATAATTGGCTAAATCAGAGTAAGAGTCAATAGTTTTACCTAAAGTAAATACAGTATCATTTAATTTTAACCTCGTATTACTAGTTGAAGCATAATGTAAACGAACTTTATATCTTTTATTTTTTTGTATTTTAACATCTATTTTTACTCTAGAGTGTTTTATAACTCCATCCCAATTAGGTTGATACTCATAAGGGTTGTAAAGCTCAACGATGTCTCCTCCTGTATAAAAAGGTCCCTTAATAACATTAGATCTGTATAGTTCACAACCTTTTACTGCGGGAATTTGTGTAATCTTATCTTCAGCAATTACATTATCATGGTCAACACTATTATGTGTAAATCCAAATATATACCCATGACTTGTTTCATTTTGAGAATAACTTGCCATATAAGATAAAATATTATTTTCGTTAGAAATATTATTCCTTCTAATCGTGTAACTTACGTCACCACCAAAACTTAAAGCTCCTATAGTTAATTCAAATTTCATTTTTGTAATATTTACTTTATCTAGAGCAAGATCTTGAGCCCAACCTGGAGGTAAAGGGTTTATACCCAATACGTGATAACTTTCTATATTTATAGATTTACAAGATTGAGGTTGCATATTTATATAAGAGACTGTCGTATCTGGGTAACTTGTATCTTCCCCAAAAAATTGTCCCCAAAATGATTGAAATCCTCTAGGTGTATAACAACTCCTAAGTTGATGACCACTTAAAAATTGATAAAGATTATTATTTGAATTTCTATAATTTCTTCTAACACATTTTATTTCTTGTAACCACTCAAAAAGATGAGGTCCACGTATAAAACGTCTTTCGTTTATATCATGATTATTAGATATAATATTTCTAACATCATTATTTAGTACATCTGAGTAAATTTCTCTAGTAAGTTCTGTTTTTATTTCCTTTGAATATAAATCAAGGTTAAATCTTGACAGCATATCTTTATCTAGACGAGAATCATGTCTATACTGTGGATCATAATTCCTTGGATCATAATTTGGAAATAAAGCAATTACATCTAGTACTAATAAAGTCATATCTCTACGAAACTTATTAAAAACTGTCCATCCTCTTGATTTTTGTTCTTCTAAACCGTCCTTGTATGTGTTTATACAATAATCACTATATATTTTTACTTTTTCAGATAGTTCAGTAGCATAAAATTCAAAATCTTTATCTGAAAGACCCAACATTTCTTTATTAATAAGAATCTCACGTAAAAATAATATGTGAAGAGTTGCAGCACTTGCATAGGTAGGTAATAAAGCGGTTTTAAATTTATCACTTGTAAAAGCCGCTATTACCCTATTCACAAAACAAAAATGGACATTGCTAATTGCATCGTATACATCACCGTAGGCTTCTATTGGAATTGAATTACTATATCCATATTCTTTTACATTTGTTGGACGATATGCTGCTACAGCATTTTTATATGATTCTATAAGGGATTTTAATCCTTTTAATTCTGATTCTGCATTAGATACTATGCTATCTTCTACTGTTTGATTTACCAATGCTTCTGTATACTTTATCATCTCATTCCAAGTTACATTTTGATTCCCAGGGCTAGTTGGCCAAAAAAGATTGACAATTGTACCAAATATACTCAAAGTTCCACCAGCTGGACCACTAATCATTCCTAAAAGAGTGGCACTTATACCAATCATAGTACTTACTCCTGGTGGAGCACTAAAAGGTTGAATAGTTTGAGTAGAATTATTTTGTTCATAATTTTGTTCCATAATTTTTTCCTCCTATTGTTTAATATACCTTGTATTAAGTGATCACTTATTAAATAAAAAGAAATAATTATATATTTTGTAAACCCAGTTTAAGTTTTAAAATTTATAAACAAAGCAGAAATTGAATATGTTCCATTAAATATTGATGAATTAAACAAAATGTAAGAACACTCATTAATTAGTGTCTGGGAAAAAGAAGAAAATAATAAAATCATATTATTTTCTGATGGACTAGATTCAAATGCTAAAATATCAAATACTAAATCATAAGATTCAGCTAAGAGTAGCCTCAAAATTTAAATTTATCAGGTGATATAAAAGATATTTTTGAAAATAGTGTTATCGTAAATATTACAATTCAAAAATATATGGGAAATGGTACAACTGGTAGCGTAAGTAAAATTATTAGTTCAATGGCTGCAGGTGAGGATGCAAGTTCTAAAGAGATACTATTTAATAATAAAACTGAATTTAAATTAAAAGAAGAAGGTAATGATGAAATAAATATAAAATTAGCAGATCTTAAACCTGGAGATTCACTTAATATAATATATAATAAAAATGAGGACAAGTTTATGGCAAAAACCATAACTATTTGTAAATAAAGTACTATAACTAAAGGGGGTAAATTCTAATTATGTCAAGGATTTACAATATTTTGTGTGATGCTAACTTTTATTCACTACTTTGTTTAGCATTACCATGCTTAATATATCAAATAATTATTATAAAGCGAATGGACTTAGAAGAAAGAAAATATTTAGTCCCACATTTAATATGGGTATATATTTTTTTAATGTATATTTACTTAGCACTTAATGTAGCAGGTATCGGTACTATATGGGATATAGGGCAACATAGTGGGTTTATTAGGATTAATGAAATTAATTTAATTCCATTTAGATCAGATGGGATTATAACTTACATTCTAAATATTATTATGTTTATGCCTTTAGGCTTTTTACTACCTTTTATTTGGGAGGATTTTAGAAATCTTGTTAAAGTGTTATATACAGGATTTCTCTTTTCATTAGCAATTGAAATTAGCCAATTATTTAATAATAGAGCTACAGATATTGATGATTTAATTATGAATACTTTAGGTGCTATTTTAGGGTATTTCGTATATGTAGGAGTAAGCAATTTATTGCATAGTATAAATAAAAAAACTGTATCTGTATCTAAAGATGAAGATACTATTCAAAGTGAAAATGCTGATCATACAAACAAGAAAACTATTTATCTATCTAAAAATGAGGCTATTACATACCTTATATTAGCTATTTTAGGAGAATTTTTCTTGTATAACTGGAATTTAATTGCTTAGTTAAAATTCAATTGTAAGTAACCAATCCTAAAATATATTTTTAGGATTGGTTATTTTTAATTCCAAACTTATCATCTATTTTTGATGATAGGTTTAAAATTATTAATGGAATTAAACATATAGTTCCTAAAAAAATAATGACATTTATATATAAGGAAAGTATTCCCATGACAACATAAGATATACCAGAAACAAAAACTAGATAAATTGATAAATTGATATACCTATTAGGATTTCTATATTTATTAAAGTATTTTTTCCTGATTATATACTTAAATACAAAACTATCAATTATAAAGCTCCTGCCAGCAATAATTAAAAGAAATACAAAGAACTTTGCCCAATAACCTATAATTCTTTACACCTTCTTTTACTTACAAATTTAACTATAAAAAAGGCAATTATAAATACAGCTGAATAATTTAAAGTTATATCTCTATAAGCATTAGGATGTAATTCTTCAAAAAACCCTGTAAAAAATACATACATTAACACCGTACTAAGTGAAATAACATAAGGAATAAGTATTCCTAATATTTTATTTTTAAAATTAATGTATAAAATCATATATAATGTACTAGTTCCAATTGCAACAACGATAGCTCTATTCAATATATGCGAATTAGTATCATTTACTTTGTTGAACAATGTAATCTGAATTATACTACTTATAATCGTTGTTACTGTAAATAATAAACAATAAATATTAATAAATGAAAAATTTATTTCACTATAATTTTTACTTTGAACATTTAACATTTCCCGTACCCCCTGTTTATACTTGCTAATATTTGGTATTCCATGAATAATTTTATCATTTAAGTATTTAAATTTAAATATTTAAATTTTCGACATAAAAATAAGACAAATTATTACATCTTAAATAATGTTATTTAGATTATATGTTTTTATGATAAAATTTCTACAACAAAACATAGTTATTTCAAATTATAATTTTACTTAATAACTCTGTTTTTAAGAGTTGATTTAATAGATTCTATAATAAATATAGTAAAATCTAAAATTGTATAAAATTAAAACAATGATAATTTTATTTTTATAGTTAAGGGGAAAATTAATATGAATTTAAAGATGAGTTTACATAGAAAAATTTTAGTTGTATCTATTTGGATAATAAGTGCTTTAATATGCTCATTTGTATTGATATGGGGAGAACCTGTAAAAAGTAAAGAATTAACTTTAGGTGTATTTATGTTTATACAAATAGTGTTAATATGCTTATTAACGATAGATCTTATTAAAAATAATTAATTAAATTTTAATATATAAAGATTAATTTTAAAGCTTTTTAATTTCATACGTTAAAATAAATTTAAGTTTATTAAATATATAAGATAAGGGGTTAAAACAATGAAAAATCATAATATTTATATTTATTTAGGTATATTATTTAACTCAAGCTTTCTTTTTCTAAACAGGTTTAATACAATCCCTGATTTTATAAAGGGCTTATTTGTCGAGTTAGGTATTGGGTTAATGATAATAGGCTTATATTCTAATCATCACAATTTGTCAAAATCCAAAATCTTTAAGCATGACTTATTTAATAAGATATTTGAACAATAGGATTTATCTACTATGTCCCTTATATTTCACTTTATGTGCTAATCATATCGAATAAAGTTAAAGCCCGTAGAATCCAAATACATAGACTCTCCAGGCTTTTTTACTATATATAATTATTCTAATCAATTTTATAAGTTAATTACAATCATAAATGTTACTAATGAAATGATTAGTATAGTTGAAATTAACGCAATTATATTAAGTACTTTATTCAGTTTTTGATTTGATTTACATAATTTACTAATTAAAAAATAGATTACAATACCGATTATTCCACCTAATGTATTACCTATTAAATCAGTTATGTCTGATCCACCTACTGCAAATACATATTGTAATACTTCATATGATAAACTAACCCCAGCTATAGATATAATTTTTTTCAAAGTACTCCAATTATCCTTTATCATACATATGTAAATTCCAAAAGGAATAAATCCAATAATATTATAAATTATTTCTTTCATGTCAATTCCACCATTAGTAATCACAGAAGCATGGTACGGTATTAAATTAATACTTCTTAACCTACCTAAATCTTGAAACGAAAAACTCATTTTAAATAATACCATCCAGGTTAGCACTAGAAAATATACTATAAATAACCCAGTAGTAAATTTCTTTTGCTTACTATTCCTATTTTTTACTTGTTCCATTGTATCACCCCTTACAAAACATTACTCTCGAATTTATTATAAACTTTAATAAATTATAAGTCTAATAAAAAATCATATATAAAATCAATAACTATTGATATCTTTGTTCCTGATGAAACCTTATTTAGTAAGGATAAATCTATTGATTTTAATAATGAGTATATGAATAGAGCTTTTGAGGATGCTGTCATTATAGTTCTTGATAGATATGATATTGGTACTATTAAGCCTATTTTATATAATAACATTGTTTGATATAAATTGCAGGATAAAAAAGTATATCTCATAATAAAGAAATGGATATATTTTATATGAAAAATAAAGTTAATGCCCTTAGAATCCAAATTAAAATACTCTAAGGGTATTTTTGATATATACTTTTAAATGAATTTTAATAAAAATCCGCATGAAAAACTATCAATGTCAATAGCTTTCTTTATATTTGTCCATTTAAAAATTATATAATCAAAATTCATATACATTATTTCTTGTATTTAATTTGCAATTAATTTTAAGTCGTATTATTTAATTTATTATAACAATAGGAGGAATCCATGGTAAAAATTTTAAAATTAAACAGTAATAAATCTAAAGAACTTGAATTGCATAAATTTCTAAAAAACAATTTTGATTTAGACGTTATTTACTACCCTGAAGTAGGTTTTAAAAATTCAATTATTATCTTTTGTAATAGGGAAACAGATTCAAATAAACAAATTAAGGACATTTCTACACATCAAAATAATGAAAAAATTTCAAGTAAAATGTTTTCAAAAAAAATAGTTGCTTCAAATGGAAATAGTAAAATTTTATTAAACACAGATAACATATTGTACTTCTACTATGAAGACAATTCAGTAAACGTCGTCATAGAGGATAATTCTATATTTAAAGTAAATCATTCTCTTAGTTTTTGGGAAGACAAGCTTTCAGAGGAACACTTTATAAGATGTCAAAAGGGATTTTTAGTAAATATAGAAAAAGCAGTAGAGGTAATTCCTTATTTCAACGCTACCTTAGCATTAAAATTCAGAGGACATGATAAATTTGTTCCAGTAGGAAGAAAGTTTGTTAAACAATTTAAAGATATAATATGTTGGTAATATGCATTTTACAATTATATTTTGTAGTACACATGTTCATTTTGCATCTTACAGATAAAGACTTATTATTCTTTTTTATATGGGTAAATTAACCTTAAGCTACTCGGGTAGCTAAATTTAAATATTAAGGAGAATAATAAAATGAAACATTTCGAAAAAACAATGCATGAAATCAGAGACCACTATCGTCATTCATCAAAACCATATAAGTTTAAAACACTAATTAATCAATCAAATCAACCTTTACCAGATGATGCTATATCAGCTCAAAATTATTTCCACTTAGAAAATTCAGGTTTTAGTAATCATCAAGAAAATTATATAACTAATAGTTCTCAAAACTATATCGAGACTAAAGATTATAATGATTTCAAATCAAAAATGGAAAAAAATAGAGAAGAAGCAAAAAAAAGAGCAAATGCATTTATCGATGAATATACCGATAAAATGATAGCATCAGGTAATAGCCATCCTGAAAGTCAAGAAAGTATAGTTTCTACATTTTCAAAAACTCTAGAGTTTTTTACTGAAGAAGTTATGGAAAAAATAGCAGACTTTATAACTGAATTAATAGATAAGATAAAAAAATGGATTCATACGGTAATTAAGAAGATAGAAGATACATTCTTCAATGTAGTAAATGCTATAGAAACATTTTTTAATATTTTTAGTGAAATATAACAATCATAAGATATATTTATCTTGATATGTTTAAATATTATTTAAATATAAAAATAAGGAGAACTATAAATGATATTAGTCGTTTGTTTGGATGATCCAAAATTATTGAAAGAAGCAGAAAAACAATCATCTCAAGATAAAATAATATTTGGAGATTGTCATGTATTAAAATTTAGAGGATCTCTCCCTCCTAAATTAGGTATATCCGAAAATTTATTTGTTACAGCTCATGGGTCATGTAAATGGGAAGCCAAAAACTCAGTAATCGGAGACAGAGGAAATACAGCTTATTATTTTAATGGCGTAGATTTCTACAATCGTATTAAGAATCTTTTTCCTACAAATTACAGAGGTAATATTTACATTTCTGCATGTGAATCTGCAGATTATCCATGGGACTGTTTTAGTTTCATTGAGGTATTTAAAAGTCAAATAGATGTTGACTACAATGTATCCGTATATGGGCAAAAAGGAAAAGTAGGCTATGCTATTCCATATCCAAATGCCCCAATTTGGATAGAGGCTTAAAGGTAGTACCTCTAATTAAAAAAGATCCTTAGCAAATAATAGTAAAATCAGAGCAATATTTCTACCTTAGTGATATAAATAAGAAGATTTGAGATAAATCATTTACCTCAAATCTTCTTATTTACTAATATATAAAATATTGTTTATATAAAAATTTTTTATTTATAACTATCTAATCACTTATATTTGTTTTTTATTTAACAAGATATTAGTGATATAGAAGCAAATTATTCCTGTTACCAATAAAATCATTGATTGTAATAAATTATACCCATTTCCTACAACACCAGGATTAGCAATATAAGATGGTGAATTTATTAGAATATATTTTATATTTTCACTTAAACTTGTTGATTCAACAGCATTAGAAATAAGTGCAAACATTAAGTCATAAAATAAAATATATACAAATATACCACTTAATTTACTATTACTTGTTATAATTGATATTAAAAATATAATTGATCCTATTGAAAATGAATATATTATAATTGATATTAAAGATTTTAATAAATCTATATTAATTAATATAAAATTGGGATCTTGAACCATGAAAACATTAATTATAACATTTACTAAAACATAACTTAACCAAACGATTATTCCTTTTATTATCATACTAAACATTTTTGATAATAAAATTTCATGTCTTTTAAAAATACCAGTAAAAAGAACTTTATCAGTATTATTTTCAAACTCACATCCAAGAATAAAAAAAGTATTAAATAAAAAAATGTGTGGAATATAACGTTTAAAAGTTTGTGGAACAAATGCAATTCCTGTATCCATGTTTGAAATATAAGATAAAATTAAAAACATAGCTATAGTAAATATTAAATTTTTAATAGTTTTTGGCTTTTTAAATTCCAATTGTGCTAGCTTAAAAGTCCTATACAATATAAACCCCTCCTTTAACAGATTTCCCTTTTTTTCATAATAATCATAAACCCTAAATAAAATAAAAATCCCCATAGTAAATATAATAAACTTTCAACTTGGAAGTACCCTATTGATTTCGTAGTCATATATATAGGGGTCTTCATAAATATTTTAATACCATTAGTTATTTTTATGAAATTATAATCTACACCAGTAACTATTGCTGCTGTATAAAAATTTAGAACACTTAATACTATAATTGTTATAGTACTACTAATTTTTGATTTCAAATTAAATGAATAAATTAGTAAGCATAAAGTTCCCATTGTAAATGTAACAGATATTATTGATATAATAAAACTAATATGATTTATTTTTAAGAGTTCTAATATCCCGAATTTATTAAAAGCTAATACAACAATTAAATTATTAATTTCACCTAATATTGAAAAGAATACCCCTATTAACACTAAAGATATTATTTTTGTATTAACAACTTGTACTCGTGTAAGATTTCCGGTAAATAAAGTTTTTATAGCATTGTTTTTTACATCTTCCCCCATTATTTTAAAACTAAAATATAAAATTATAATATATAGAAATCTAAAATATTCAGATGTAAAATCTACCACTGAAAATGATTTAGATCTAACTATAAATATCCATAAAAATGAATACCCAAAACTAATTATAATTGAGAATATAGAACTGGGTGAAAGAACTACATTTTTAAATGTTAACCAAGACAATTTTAAAGTTTTATTCAACTAAATCACCTCTAACTATTTTTAAATATTTGTCCTCTAAACTTTCTTTTAATTCTTCTACTGTTGAAAAAGGAATCCCATTTTTAAACATTTCTGAAGTTAAGTTTTCTATTTCATTTCTATCTACTTCTAAAATAAATGATTCTCCATCCATTTCACATATATTTATTTTTTGAGATGCTAAAAACTCCTTCATTATATCTGGTTTACTTGTTTTTATTTTGATTAATATTTGTTCATTATCACAAGTAAGTTCGCTTTGTTGTTCAATTATTTTTCCTTTGTTCATAAATATAACTCTATTACACATAACATCTAGTTCTGCTAAGTTATGACTTGAAATTAGAACGGCAATATTTTTTTTCTTAGCTATATTGATTATAAATCTTCTTATTTGTGGAATAATGTTAGGATCTAATCCATTTGTCGGTTCATCTAATATCAATAATTTAGGATATGTTAATATGGCTTGAGCAATTCCTAATCTTTGTTTCATTCCTAATGAATATTTGCTAGCTTTTTTATGAATTGCATTTTGGAGTTGTAGTATTTCTACTATTTCATCTATTTGCTTGATATCCTTTAATCCTGATACTTCAGCGAAAAATTTTAAATTTTCATACCCCGATAAGCTTGGATAAAAACCTGGACTTTCAATTACACAGCCAACTTTTTTCGTAACTTCTTTTTTCATAGATTTTATATTTTCATTATCTATATATACACTTCCTTCATATTTTGGAGTTAATCCTGTTATTATCTTCATTATTGTTGTTTTACCGGCTCCATTAGGTCCTACGAGTCCTACAATTTCTCCTTCATTAATTGAAAAACTTACATTATCTAAAACAGTTTGTTTCCCATAAGTTTTGCTAACTTCTTTAATATTTAATATATTTTTCATTAAAAAACCCCCTTCATAAATCAAATTTTGCTAGTTTATTCTCCCTAAATAAACTTTGTATACAAATCTAATAGCTTGTATACTTCATGTTAATTCCTTCGTTACTTTTAGGAAAATTTTTCCTACATTATATATAATACTATAAGTTGCCCCTATTTTCTACATTTTACACACTAAATAAATAGTTTAAAATTTACACTAGTTATGTTCAAAGATTGATAAAACCTAATTAAATAAGCTAAATATTAATTGACAAATTAACATTTAAGGATTACACTTCAAAATATATAAACACTGTTCATAAAATGAATATCGTTCATAAAGGAGTAAATATGGGAACTAAAGAAAGAAGAGAATTAGAAAAAGAAAAAATTAAAAATAAAATCTACAAAGCTGCTAGCGAAATAATAATAAACGAAGGATACTCAAAACTATCTATAAGAAAAATTGCATCAAAAATAGACTACTCACCAGCCTTTATTTACAACTACTTTGAAAATAAAGCAGATATAGTTAATTCTATATGGAAAAAAAATGCATACAAAATCATAACAACAATGAGTAATCTCAACTTAAACAGCAATAATGAAGTAGAAAATACAAAACACATATACAAAACTTATATAAACTTAATTTTAGAAAATCCTGAAGAATATAGAGCCATAATGTTCAATGATATTGAAGGAATTAATGGGTTTTATTTTGACTTTACAAAAGAAGAAAAAGAAAATCTAAGAATAAAAAATATAAAAAAGCATTATGATAAATGTTTAGAACTTGGAATACTTAGAAATATCGATACCGAAAAATATGCATTTTTTTCATGGATATCGATAACTGGACTTATTACTAATATAATACTATCTTCAAACAAAGATAAAGCATTTATAGATAATATGATTGATGATTATTTAGATTTTATGATACATGGAATATTTAGAGAAAATTCACTAAAAAATTAGGGGGAAAAATCATGAAAAATACAGTAGTTGTATACGAATCAAGATATGGAAGTACGAAAAGATATGCAACATGGATAGCAGAGGAATTAGGATGTGCTTTATTAGAGGCGAAAAATACTACAGTTGATACACTAGATGCTTTTGGCACTATAATTTTTGGCGGATGGTTACATGCATGTAATATAAAGGGGTTCAAGTTAATATCTCAAAATATAGATAAGCTAACAAATAAAAAAATTATAGTGTTTTCAGTAGGATGTGCTAGTGGAAAATCTGATGAACTAAAAAATATAGAAGATATCAATTTTAAAAACTTAGATAATATAAAACATTTTTATTTAAGAGGGGCTTTTAATTACCAAAATTTAAACATAGTAGATAAAATATTAATGGACATGATGAAAATGAAATTAAAAAGAATAAAAGAAGAAGAAAGAGATGACGAAGTTAAGGGTCTTTTAGATGCATATATAAATCCTATAGATTTCACTGATAAGGACAATATAAAGCCCTTAATATCTTATGCTAGAAGGATACGAGTAAGGCAGTAAATACTACATTTAATAAATTATATTTTTTAAATTTAAACAAATATTAACAAAAAAATAATCTATATGATCAATCGTATAGATTATTTTTTGTAATTTACATTATATTATTTAAAACAATGGGATTAATTATTTTTCCCTACTTTTAGTTTTTTATTTTTACCATTAATCTTTGATATTTTTATTAATGCTATAAATACAATCCATATTTCAAGCCTTCCCAAAAACATACCTATTGTTTCTGTCCATAAAACAACCGTTGGTGTATCTGGTGCTGTTATTCCTACCGACAATCCAACTGTTCCTAGAGCTGAGGCAAATTCAAACATTGAATCTTGTAAATCATAGCCGTATATAAGCATTATACTTACGCCAATTAAGTATACAATAATATATAAAAACATAAAATTATATACATTTCTTATATCATCTTCTTGTATATAAACTTTCCCTTGAGGCTTATATATATAATCTTCTTTAATTGTATGCTCAGACATAAATTGCTTTTTTAAATTCCAAATTATACTTTTTATCATCATATTTACTCTGTAAAGTTTTACTCCACCAGCTGTTGATCCAGCTCCTCCTCCTATTATCATTAATATAATTAAAACTAATATAGCAAAAGGACTCCAGTTTCCAAGATCTACAGTTGAGTACCCAGCTGTTGATAAAGCTGAAACAACTTGAAAAGCACCTACTCTAATTCCTGTTGAAATATTCCCATAAAGATTATTTAATGAAAAGAAAGATATCAAAGGTATTGAAATTGCAATTACTATAAACATAAGTTTCACTTCACTAACCTTAAAAAATCTTTTTAAATTTCCATTAATAAGAAGTACATGTGCTGCAAAGTTTGTTGTCCCTAATATCATCAATATAATAGTCACTAACTCTATATAAATATTATTATAATATCCTATGCTATCAACTTTTACAGAAAATCCTCCAGTTGATAAAGCTGATATAGAGTGGTTTATAGCATCAAATAAAGGCATCCCACAAATGTAGTAAAGTATTATCCCTCCAATTATATATCCTAAATAAATTGATAAAATCAATCTAGAAGATTTTAAAAGATTCGGTAATAAATTATCTAAATGACCTTCTGAATTATAAAGTTTCATACCAAATGTTGAAGATAGAGCCGATAAGACAACCAATACAATGCCAACACCTCCAAAAAACTGCATTATAGTTCTATGCATTAAAAACATTTTGGGAGCAGTCGATACGTCCACAACGGATAAACCTGCTGTTGTCCAACCACTTACGGCTTCGAAATATGCTTGTGTAAAATTTAATTGGTTAGATAAAATAAATGGCATAGCTGAGAATAATGTAGCTAAAATCCAAACTAGCACAACAATTATAGCATCTTGCCCAACAGATAGCTTTGTATTTTCATGTTCTTTATTAAATTTGATTAATAATATACCTAAAAAAATAGCTAATAAAGATGGTATAATAAAATATTTAGATAAAGCTATTTCATTTTTGTAAAATATCAAAGTTATCAATGGAAGTAATAGTATCCCCCCTATTATGATTGTAAAAATACCGATATAGTATAAAATAGTTTTTATGTCTGTATTCTTTTTAGTTGTGAGTTGCACTATTTTTCACTCCTTCAACAATTGTTCTAACTGTATTTTCTTGTTCTTGTGAGTAGGATATTATCAATAATTTATCTCCTTGTAAAATTTGAGTATTTCCTTTTGGAATTATGCTATTTTGACCTCTTGTAATACAACCTATTACAGCATTTTCTAAAAACTCAATATCCTTTAGAAATTTATTGCATATAAAGTAGTTCTCTTTTATAACTATCTCCATTATATTTACTTGTCCATTTTCAATAGGTAAAAGTGCGTATATATCGTTTATTGTAGCCATTTGTTCAATCATATCTGAAACTATGTGACTTGAACTTACTGCATTATCTATTCCTAGCTTTTTAAATACCTCTACATTCCTAGGATTATTTACAGTAGTAAGAACTTTTTTTACACCATAAATTTTTTTAGCTAACTGACAAATAACTAGATTGTCAGCATCCTTTGGAGCCATCGAAATTAAAATATCTGCATCAAATATATTAGATTCCTCTAAAATATAGTTTTTACTACCGTCTCCACATATTATTTTAGCATCATATTTTCTTGATAATACTTTGCAATACTCATAATCATCATGTATTAAAGTTACATCATGTTTCTTGGTAACTAATGATTTTAATAAAAAATCTGCTTTTTTTCTTCCTCCAACTATTAATATATTCATTATAAATTCCTTTCTTTATGATAATATCTTTAAAAGCTTTAACTTTCAGATAATATATCATCTTCGCATGTTATGTTTTCAAATTCTTCTATAGTCAATTTTACAGGTCTTATAATTTTTATATTTAAGTCATTATATACAATTTCTTTTTCTGTATCATATAGCCTAGATACAATACTTTCTACCTTAAATATTTCATCTGCAATTTGAGCAATCATTATATTTACATTATCGTCATCAGTGGCTACTACAATCATACTAGCCTTTTCTATTCCTGAATCTTTTAAAACCTCAATATCAGTTGCATCTCCTTGAATCTTATATCCACTATAACTTGGTGGAATTTTTCTAAAAGAATTTTCATTTATATCGATAATTACAACATCTTTACCTTTTAAAGAAAGCATTGTAGCTATATTAACTCCAAATCTACTACACCCTGCTACTATTACATAGTTATTTTTTTTTCTTTTCATAATAATCCTCTTCTATTCATTGATTTTAATTTTTATTTATACTTTCACCATAATCCACATATTGTTGACTACATACATATTTGAATGTACAAAGTCTTTCTAAGTTTTTGTGTGCACATTCTAAATTTTGATTCAAGCATATAGCTACTCTGTAGTGCTTTCTAGCCAAATTTAATTCTCCTTGCAATTCATAATAAATTCCAAGTAAATTATGTGGCTCAGCAGAATTATAGTTTTCCATTATTGCAGAAAGTATATATTCTTTTGCTTTATTAAAATCATTATTTTGTAAACTTCTTATAGCATTTTCTATTTTAAAATTAAATAAGTTTAGTTTATTTTCTTTAGATAACATTTGTATATCCACCCTTTGTATTTTATTTAATACTATTTTATTAAAATTCGTATAAAGTTGCTGTTAAGATATATTTTTTTGCATAAAAATAACATTAAGATTTTTATATTCTTGTTAAGATCCTGTTAAAGTGCAAAAAAATAAAGCCTTATTAAAGACTTTATTTTACTCATCTATCATTCTATATCCAACTCCCATTTCTGTAATTATATATTCTGGTTGAGTTGGGTCTTTTTCTATTTTTCTACGTATGCTAGCCATAAAAACTCTTAAAGATTGAGTTTCATTTTCCATATAACTTCCCCATATTTCATTTATTATAAATTTATGAGTTAAAACTTTACCTGCATACTTTGACATAAGGACAACAAGCTTATATTCTATTGGAGTCAAATGGATTTCTTCATTATTTATATAAACTTTACGTTTTTCATAATCTATTTTAAAATCTCTAACTTGAAAAATACTACCTTCTTCTAATTTAAAGTTACTTTCTTTTACTATATTTCTAAGGCAAACCCTAATTCTAGCTAACAACTCAGATACTCCAAAAGGCTTCGTTAAATAATCATCTGCACCAGCATCTAGGGCTTCTACTTTCTCTCTCTCATGCCCTCTAGCAGATACTACTATTATTTTTGTGTTAGAAATACCTTTTAACTTTTTTATAATTTCAATTCCATCCATATCTGGAAGTCCTAAATCTAAAATAATTATATCTGGGCCCATAGAAAGAGCCATAGATATTGCTGTATTTCCATACTGTGTATCTTTACATTTATAGCCTTGTGTTTCTAGTGAAACTTTTATAAACTTACAAATTGATTTATCGTCTTCAACTATTAATATTAAAGGTTTTAATTCCATATATCTCCTCTTTCTTCATGTGGAATACTAAATTCAAAAGTAGCTCCACCATATCTATTATTGTATACTTTTATCTTACCTCCATGAGCTAATACAATTGATTTACATATTGCTAGTCCTAATCCAATTCCACGTTTTTCAAGATTTTTAGTATCTGATTTTGTATAAAACCTATCAAATATATTTTCCATATCCTCTTCTTTTATACCTTCCCCATTATCTTCTACTTTAAAAACTACATCTTGTTCATTTTTTTGTATATTAATTTCTATTTTTGAATCTTCATTTGTATGTCTTATTGCGTTATCTACCAAGTTAACAAGTACTTGTTTTATTAATAGTCCATCTGCGTATATAACTATTATTTCTTCTGGAAGTTGTATCTTTATGTTTCTATTATTTTTAAATTGATTTACTCTTTTTACAGCATCTGTAACTATTTCTTCAGCTATTTCTATATTTTTTTTAATCTGAATTTCACCCTCATCTATCCTAGTCATACTAAGTATATTTTCTATAGAACGCGTAAGCCAATCTGCATCTTCATATATGTTATTGAGTAATTCTTTTTTGGTATTATCATCTATTTTTTCATAATTATCATTTATAGTAGATATTGATCCTAAAATGCTAGCAAGTGGAGTTCTTAAATCATGCGATATTGATCTAATCAAATTACCTCTGATTCTTTCTTTATGAACTTCTAAGTAATTTCTTCTATTTTGTTCATATAAATTTTCTTTTTCAATAGCTAATGCTACTTGTGTTGAAATAGAATCTAAAATAATTTTTTCATTTTCTGATATAGGTTTTTTATTTTCACTACCTATACCAATTACTCCTAAAGTAGATTTTTTACCCTTAATAGGATGATAATAAATTCTTCTCCCATCATCTATTTGTGTAGTAATACCCAGTGGTTTCCCCAATAAAAAGCATTTCTTTAAAGAGTCCCTTTCTAATCTAGAGTTAAAAATACTTTCCATAATATAACTACTATAGTGGCTATATTCTATTACTTTAGAATTATCATCTTTAAGTACAATTAATACATCTTTATTTAATATATCTACTAAACTATCTTTACAATGCCTAACTATATCTCTTTTACTTTTAGACTTTAGTAATTTTTTATTATTTATATATAATAGTTTAATTCTTTTTTCTTTTGTAGATGATATTCTAGCCTCTTTTTTTATTTTGTATGTTAAGGAGCTTGTTATCAACGTTGCTATAAGCATTATAAAAAATGTAATTAAATATTCTGTGTCATATATTAGAAAAGTATAGTACGGCTTAGTAAAGAAAAAATTAAAAGAAAGAACTCCTAAAATAGAAGCAATTACACCATAAATATATCCATATATAAAACTAGATACAAACAAGACTCCGATTGTAAGTACTAATATAATATTTGCTTCATTAAACCCAATCCTTTTAAAAAATAAAGAAACTAATATTGCTAATACCATTATAGATATTGTTTTTAGCAAATTATGAAATATTAAATGTTTGGTATAAACATCTTCATAGTCTGTATAATGTTTTATTTTAGCCAAATGAGTCACCTCTGATTATGAAATTTGTTTTCATAACAACTCTAAGTAAACTTTTTATTGTCAGAAAATTTTTTATATTCATATTATGCATTAATATTATCATACATATTCACTCATATCAACAATTTAAAGCCTCCTGATTTAAAGCGTTATATTTTTATTTAAGAAAATTACACTTATGACAAAAATTAACATATTATTACATTCTAAAACCACATTTAAGTATGTGTAAAACCATATTAGGAGTAATTTGATTTTATAAAAAATAAATATAATACAATTATATTACCTTAAACCAATGAAAGGAGGTAGGGATTATGGTAAATGAAAAAAGAGAGTTTGATTTAAACGTAGAAATATTAGACTTAGACGAAGTATCAGCAATACCTGAAACAACTGCAAGTAGTGGTTCAACTAGTTGCTCTGCAACATCAACATGTGGTTCAAGTTCATGTTGTGGATCTTGTTTTTAATTTTTGTTAATAAATTATACTAATTAAACAAACGAAAGGGGAAATTAAAATGGCAAATGAAAAAAGAGAGTTCGATTTAAACGTAGAAATATTAGACTTAGATGAGGTATCTGCAATACCTGAAACAACTGCAAGTAGTGGATCTTCTAGCTGTTCTGCATCATCAACTTGTGGTTCAAGTTCATGCTGTGGATCTTGTGCTTAATTTAGTATAAACATGTCATACATTTAATAATTTATATGAATATGAATATAAATATAAAACAGATTTAAAAATATTAGATATTCCACTTTATGCTTTTTAATAAAGTGGAGTATCTAGATTAATAAATGGAGAAATTTATGAAACAAATTTGTATATATAACTTTGAAACAAAATTTGATAATCAAATTATTAAGGATATAACTTCAACTATTAAGTCAAATAATGAATATTTTTTATCAAGAAATTGGGAAGGTGGCCCTCATATACAAGTAATCTTTTCTAATAAGTATAAAGAGGAAGAAATCGAATGTGTTGCATCTAAGCTTAGAGAGTATATGAAGTCTAAAACAATGGCAAAAGAACAAGAGGCAATTATTAAAAATAAATATGAAAAATATTTTGCTAATTTAGCTCTTCTAGAAAACAAAAAAGAAATTCGTAGCGTAAAAGACCACGGATTAGTTGAAATAAGACCATATGATTTTTTTTACCAAAACCAAAATATGACTAATATGTACATTGAAAAAAGATTTGAGATTCAAAGTTTATTATTGGAAACATTTGAACTAATAAATAGTGAAAATTTAAACCCTATACATATTTTCCCATCTATATTCTCCAGTATATCAAATATATATAATGAAGATGGAAAAAACAAAGGGTACTTTTCTTTTATATCTCATGTTCATGGTTTTTTCGAATTGTCTAAGAAAGAAAACAGAAACATTAGTGAAGAAATCTTTGAAGATATATTTAAAGAAAATATAGAAAACATACAAGACATTCAAGTTCACCATTTTAAAATGATACAAAAATGGGATACTACTTTTGAAAGAATTTATAAAGATATATATGAAGATGTAAATAATTTAGTAGATTCTAGTTATCAAAAATCTATCGAGGATTCAATTAATGCATTAAATGAACAATTTAATAATGATTTTCATAAGAATTTTGTTAAATACTCGCAAGATAAAAATTTTATAGAAAACAAAAAAGCAACGGCCTATAGATTACTAATAAATTTATTATACCTTACATTACCACTATTCAAAATTAGTGCTTATAAGAAGCAACAATGTATTTATTTTGCTTATAGACTGGTAGAAGAAAGTAGAGGTATCACATGGAGGGAGGAAATAGGTCTTGACCTCAACAATAAGTAAAAATCCATTTAGCCTTTATAGAGGTAGTGATATTTCTGATAAGTGGTACTTTGATATGAAGGATGAAACCAACGAATTACTACAAAGTATACAACTATTAGAAATCACTGTAGTTGAATTAGAAGATGAAAAAATTAAATTAATAGATTTTTTAGAAAGTGAATTTCACAAAACAAAAGATACGCTAATACTTAATATAAAAAGAGATGTACACAATAATAGATTGAATAAATTAATTAAATACCCTGAAAATTGCTTAACTAAGTTAAGATTAGATAAATTTATAGAATTACTAAAAAGAGAAGAGTTAATTAATAATAAATTATTGGAAAGTTATAAAAAATCTTATGATAACTCTAGAAAAATCCTTCAAAGAGAGATTTCTAATGAAGAGTTAAGAAAAACAATTATATTTTTCAATAAAAATATTTATTACAACATAGATAAATATCTAGATGTAAATACAAACGAACACAATAAAAGATTAAGAAAATTAGATGGCTTTATTATAAATTTACTTGTACGAAGTTCTATGAAAACAAGCCCATTTTCTTTCTTAACTAAAACAGGAACATTAAATAAAAACTATACTCCAGACAAGCTTGTAAATGTAGAGATTAACCACTCTTTAATGTATAGAATTTTAATAGAATATCTAAGAAATGATGAGGATTCTATTAAAAAAGTACCCGTTTTAGTATCAAGATTTGGAGTAAAAGACTCTAAAATCTTATTTATAACGCAAGAAAACGTGAAACAATCTAAAAAGATATTTGAAACAAGAGATAGATTTATTGAATTTCCATTAGATATAAAGCTAATTGACTTTTTAAAGAAAAGTGAAAATAAGGTTTTATACTATGAAGATTTTGAAAAATACCTTAAAGATAACGCCTTATACGAAGACAATGAATTTGATGTTTACAAAAGCTTAGTTAAATATAAGATTTTAATTCAGAAAATTGCAGTAGAAAACAAAAGATATTTAATACCTGAAATAATAAAATTCTTAAAAAAATATGATATATGTACCAAACTCTCACAATCTTTATTAGATATTGAAGATAATAGAGAAAAGTTTGAAACTGCAAGTGTAAGTGATCGATTACAAATTTGGAGTAATATAGATAACTCTGTTAAAAGCTTATGTGCTGAGTTACCAAGTTTTGATACAGATTTACTGTATGAGGATGTAATTTTTCCAATATATAAAAATGATGAGAATAATGTAAAAGAAAATATAGAGTTTTCAAAAGATTTCTTTGAAGGACTTTTAGATTTAATTTTATTATTTGACGTTAATATAAGATATAAATTTGAAGTTGCTCATATATTTAAAAATATTTATGGAAGCAATGAAGTTAATTTATACGATAGTAACTTGTTAAATAATGTATTCTTTAGTCCATTTAGATACTTTGTACCATATTTTAAAAATATGAATTATAGATATAAAAATGGAGTTTCTCCTGAAGTAAAAATATTAGACGATATAAAAGAAGAGTTTCTGGATTGTTTTGATAATCTTATAAAAAATGATGAAAGTAGTATTGATATAGGAAGCATAATTAAGAAATTTTCAAATAAAATTCCAAAATATATAAAAGATAACAATGAGTACAGCGTAACTTTATTTTATCAGCTTATGGGTGAGGATATTGTCTTAAATGATGTATATGATGGGCAGGAAAAATTTTTATCAAGGTTTAAAGACTTTTTTAAAAATATTAACTTAGATCCAGATTATAAAGAATACATTTTTAAAAATTATACAAATAAAAACTATTACGAAGTTACAGATTTATTTGGTTTCAATGGTGGAATACATGAAAGGACGTATGATAAAAAATTTAATCTTAATATAGGATATCAACGCTTTATAGATGAATCTTGTGACGGTATTGAAGATTTTAAGGTAAAGTACGATGAAAAAACTAAGAGAGTTATATTTTTAGATAAAGAAAATATAGAATCTAAAATATGTTACAAATCATCACTTGTCCCTATATTCTTACCAGGAATATTATCAGTATTTTTATTAATGTTTCAAAGCGGAAGGTTAAATTTTGATATAAATCATTTCTGTAGAGGAAAAAAACATGTAAATCGTATTTATTTAGATAATGTTATAATATCCCGAGAAAAATGGATATTAAACATAAATGAAATACAAAATGTAGTACAAAACTCAAAAACAGACATGGATTTGTACTTAAATATAAGAAAGTACTTTATAGAAACAGGGCTTCCTAAAAAATTCTTCTTAAAGAAGTTTCGTGAAGAAGAAGAGTTCTTATTAATAAAACCTATGTTTATAGATATAGAGGTCCCTTTAATAATGAAAACTTTTGTATCACAAATTAGTAATTACTTTGAAAAAGATGCGTCATTTTACATTGAAGAAGTGTTGCCAGAATTCCAAGGAAATCTGACTGAATATATGGTTGAGTACACTATAGATAAATAGGGGGTAAGTAAATGTATAATGTTGATGTAACTAACTTACATAAAAGTTATGGCAAGAAAAAAGTATTAAAAGGTATTAACTTTAGAGCTAAAAAAGGAGAAATCATTGGTGTTATAGGAAAGAATGGAGCCGGGAAATCAACTTTTCTAGAAATATTAATGACAATTAAAGAATTTGATAGTGGAGAAGTTGTTGTATTAGATCAAAATCTAAAAAATATAAGTGACACGAAATTGAAAAAATTAAAAGAAAATATTTCAGCTGTGTTACAACCAACTCAATTTTACAAAAAATTAAAAATTAAAGAACTTCTACACCTATTTAATGCTTATTATGGGAACAAAGCAAATTTAGAAGAAATAATTCAAGAATTTGAGCTACAAGGTCACTTAAATAGTTACTTTGATGATCTATCAGGAGGTTGGAAGCAAAAGGTAAGCTTAGCAATTGCTTTTTCATCAAATCCAAGGTTAATTATACTTGATGAGCCTACTACTGGATTAGACCCTCATATGAGAAATAGATTATGGAAAAATATAATCAACTATATTAAGAAAAATGAAAGTACAGTTATTTTATCAACACACTATATGGATGAAATAGAAACTTATTGCGATAAAGTTCTTTTCATTAACAATGGTACAAATGAAATATTTGATACACCACAAAACATATTAAATCTAGGGTATAAAACAATTAATGATTTTTACTTAAAAAAAATATCAGCTGAAGGAGAAATGATATGATTTTAACACAAATAAAATATGATTTAAAAATGTTTACTAGAGAATTATTTTATTTAGCTTTTACTGTTATACTTCCACCCGTATCATATATAATAATGGGTCAAATGTTCGGAGGTAATACTTACAATGGAGGTATGAGTTATGCACAAATATATACTCCTTCATTTATAATTTTAATAAGTTTTTCAGTAATATTTTTTGCTTTTGGATTTGATCAAGTAATGAATAGATCATTTGGTATTGAACGTAGATTATTGATTACTCCAATAACAGATAAAGTTCTATTAATCTCTGCAATAGTTAAAACAATAATTATTACAAGTATGGGATTTTTCTTAATCTCATTAATAGGAATATTCGTATATGATTTAAAACTTACAGTAGCACATTATTTAATTTCATATGTTTCATTAATGGTACTTAATGCACTGCTTCTAGTATTCTCACATGCATTGTATAAAAACTTTAATGATATGAAAAGTGCATTAGTAACATCTATAGTACTGTTTCAAGTAGTAATGTTTACTGGTGGATTTTCAATACCAGTAGAACAATTACCAAAATTTATGAAAGTTGTTGCAAATATTAATCCTGTTTATCATATAAGTCAAATTTATATGAAAATATGGAATGAATCTTTTGAAATGAATAAAGATACTATTAATTCATTATTATTCTTAGCAGCTGTATTAGTAATTTCTCTTTTAGTTATTAAATTTAGTAAAAAGAAAGGGTAATATTTATGCATCTTGTAAAATTAAGGGGTACTATTAGACAATATTATAAAGATTCTAGTGTTATAATACATGGATTAAAACATAAACTTAAACTTAAGGCTAGCAAAGAAGATTATATAGATATTCAAAAAATATTTTCTAAAGCTTTAAATGGAATTGAACTAAATGCATTAAATGATGAATTTCCAGAGTATAAAAA
>NZ_JAKEDR010000059.1 GCF_023653455.1 Paraclostridium ghonii | reverse complement strand
GGTTATAATAACCTGTTTATTATCTTTGTTTATTTCTTTTGTGGATATAGTTTTTAATTTACTCTTTTTTATAGATTTTATATCTTTAGATTGTAAGATTTCTTTTATCTCATCTATTTTGTGTAATAAATCTTCCATAACCCCTCCACATATAAAACTTCTTTATTAGTTTTTATATGTGGAAAGTTATACTTTATTACTAAATTTTATTATATTTTTCTATATCTCTTTAATCCAAATATGTTTAAAGCATATAAAACTAATATAAATATTATTAAAATAATACAATCATTATATATATTATTGAAATTAAAACCTTTTATAAAAATATCATTAAGTGCATTAGCTCCATAATATAAAGGTATTATTTTAGATATGTTTTGCAACCATCCAGCCATATTTTCTATAGGTATTAATCCTGTAAAAAAAATTTGAGGAACTATTATTATAGGTATAAACTGCATAATCTGAAACTCTGAATTGGCAAATGTAGACAAAAGAAGTCCTAAAGATAATGCTACAAGTGCTATTAATATATTTACTATAACTACTAAAGCTATACTTCCTTCTATCGTTATCTTTAATATATAAATAGAAAATAATACAATTAGTATTGTTTGTATTATTGCAAATATGCCATATCCTATTAAGTATCCTATTACTATCTCGCTCCTTTTTATAGGAGTTGATAGCAATCTATCTAAAGTACCTGTTGTTCTTTCTTTTAATAAAGATATTCCAGAAACTAAAAATACAAAGAAAAATACAAAGAACCCAATAAGAATAGGACTTATAGTATCAAAATATGTTAAGTCCTTATTTGAATATACATAATTTTGTTGTATTTCATTTTTAGTAGTTTTATCAAAATTATTATTAACCATGGAAGAAATCTTTAAAAATTCATCCTTTAATACAGTTGACTGTACTTTGGCTTGAATTTCTTTAGTGTTTATTGGTGAACTATTCTCATAAGTTACTTCAAGTTTATTATTACCTGAAACTATAAATGCATCTAGGTTATCATTTATTATTTTATCTTCAATTTCATTTTTATTATTATACTTTTTTATATTAAGATCTGCTTTTTCAAGATTTTCATTAAATTCAGCCGATGTATTATACACTCCTATGTTTAACAATTTATCTTCATTAGAGTTAAATAGAAAATAAACTAAAGTCATAACAACCATAGGCGCAATCATCATGAGAGCTAGTGTTCTCTTATCATTAATAGTTTGCTTTATTATCCTTATTATAATCGCTTTTATCCTCATTATATTTCATCCCCTATTTTTAAAAATATGTCTTCAATTGTATCTACTTTAAATCTATCTTTTAATTCCATTGGAGTTCCATTGGCTATAATCTCTCCATTTCTTATTAAAGCCAATTTATCACATCTTTTAGCTTCGTCCATTACATGAGTAGTTATTATTATAGATTTTCCATGAGATTTTAATTTATGAAGTTCATTCCAAATACTAAATCTAAGTTTAGGATCTATTCCTACTGTGGGTTCATCTAATATAAGCACTTTAGGATCTTGTATTAACGAAATAGCTAAAGATAATCTTCTTTTCATACCTCCTGAATAGTATTTAACCTGTTTGTTTAAGTCATTTTGTATATTAACTAAATTAGATACATATGCTGTTCTTTCTCTTCTTTTGTCTTTACTTATTGAAAATATTTTAGCAAAGAATTCTAAATTTTCTTCTCCAGTTAAATCTTCATATAAAGCATCAGCTTGCGCCATATATCCAATATTTTGTAAAATTCTCCTATTCGGAATTTTTTCTCCTAAAATTGAAATCGCTCCTTTATCTATTTTTTCCATACCTATAATAGATTTTATAAAAGTGCTTTTGCCCGATCCAGATGGTCCTATTAATCCTAAAAGCTCTCCTTCTTTAATTTCTAAACTTATATTATCTAGTATTTTAACTTTAGAAATTTCCTTAGTAATATTATTTACTTTAATAACGCTCATATTACTCCTCCTTTTTAATTTAATCAACATTGTGTTGATTAATGTTCATATTATAATTATAATAAAGTAATAATATATAACAATAATTAAAAAGAAGAAATGTGTTTATTAGTAAACACATTTCATATATATGTCTATTAATTTTTATTAAAAGGAGAAATTTTATGGATAGAAGAATTTTAAAAACAAGAAGTGTAATCAAAGAGTCTCTAACCGTTTTGATGAAAGAAAAACCATTTGATAAAATAACAATAAAAGATATTACAGAAAAGGCAAATATTAATAGAGCCACATTCTACCTTCACTATATGGATAAGTATGATTTGTTAGAACAGAGCCAAGATGAAATATTAAATGAAATAAAAGACGTATTATCTAATGCATTTAAAACATTTAACCTAGAATCTTTGCCTATTCAAGATGAAAATACTATAATTCCTTTTTTAACTTGTATTTATGAGTGCATCGAAAAAAATTCAGAATTTGTAAAAGTTGTTTTAGGAGGGAATGGAGATTTAAATTTCCAATTTAAATTTAAAAGTTTAATTGAAGAGTTAATAAAAAATATATCTTTAATTAAAACTACATCTTCATTTTGTATTCCTATGAAATATTTAATTGAAACAGCAACCTCTATTCATATTGGAATTATATCTAAATGGCTTGAGGATGGTATGGATGAAACACCTTATGAGTTAGCTTGTATTGTATCTACTTTAATAACAGCCATTTCGAATTCCGTTATAAAAAGTAATGACTATCTTAATAATAGATAGTCATTACTTTTTATATTATATATTTTTTATTACTTTGCATGGATTCCCTACTGCTACACAATTAGAAGGTATATCTTTTGTAACAACACTTCCAGATCCTATTACAACATTATCTCCTATATTTACTCCAGGGTTTATTATAGCCCCTCCACCTATCCATACATTATCTCCTATTGTTACAGGTGAACCATATTCAATTCCTGAAATTCTTAGTTTTGAATCTATAGGATGATATGCAGTGTATATTTGAACATTTGGTGCTAGCATAGCATTTTTTCCAATTTTAATTTCACATACATCTAACATTATACAATCAAAATTAGCATAAAAATTTTCTCCTAAATGAATATTATATCCATAGTCGCATTTAAAATTAGGTTCTATATATACATTTTCCCCCGTAGACCCAAGTAATTTTTTTAAAATTTCTGCCTTTGTATACTCATCAGTTACTATTGTTTGATTGTATAATCTCGTTAATATCCTAGCTTGTTGCCTATCTTTTACTAAATCTGGATCAGATGCAATATATGCATCTCCTTTTAACATTTTTTCTTTTTCAGTCATATAAATACTCCTTATTGTATTTTATATAATCTACACTCCCATGGTTTTAATTCAAAGGAACTTATTATGCCATGTTCTTTTATATTCATATTAGATAAAATTAAATTTTTGTAGTTTAACTTTACTTTCTCATAATTATATAAAACATTATCATTAGACATATTAGTAATTACTAAAAACTTACTATCCCCTAATACTCTTTCATATGCATATATCTTTTTATCATTTTCTAATATCAACCTATACTCACCATATATTAAAGCTTCATTTTGTTTTCTAATCTTAATCATATTTTTATAAAAGTTTAATATAGATTTTTTATCTGTTAATTGATTCTCAACATTTATCTCTCTATAATTTGGGTTTATACCTATCCATGGTTTTGAATTACTAAATCCTCCATAATCATTATTTTGCCATTGCATAGGAGTTCTTGCATTATCTCTTGATAATCTACACGCTTTTTTCATAAGTTCTTTATGATTTTCTCCAGAATCTAAACCTATGTAATAATTGTTCTTTGTTTTTACATCATTGTAATCTTCAATATTTTCAAATTCTACATTTGTCATACCTATTTCTTGCCCTTGGTATATAAAAGGAGTTCCTTCTTGCATAAAATACATAAGACCTAAACATGTAGAGCTTTCATACCAATAATCTTTATCATTGCCTAACATTGATACAATTCTTGGTATATCATGATTTTCTATAAACAATGCATTCCATCCCACTCCATGTAAATTCGTTTGCCACTTGCTTAATATCTTTTTAAACTCAACTAGATCAAGTTTTTTATCAGTATTGTTACTCC
Organism: Paraclostridium ghonii; assembly: GCF_023653455.1. Classification (GTDB taxonomy): domain Bacteria; phylum Bacillota; class Clostridia; order Peptostreptococcales; family Peptostreptococcaceae; genus Paraclostridium; species Paraclostridium ghonii. The sequence goes on along the minus strand of NZ_JAKEDR010000059.1, from coordinate 12,940 downwards.
ACAAATCTAAATGTTCAAATTGGAATACCATATCGAACTTTCCTTCTTTTTCTGAAACCCAAAGATGAGCATCTTCAGGAGTTACCCCATTAGCTTCTCCTACAGTCATAACATCATAATTTCCATACGTATTTTCTTTTATGTCTTTTAAGTACTTGTGAATTCCTTCTACGTTCATATGTTTTTCAAAACAAGATACATATTTTAAACTATCTGGGTTTGGCATGTCTAAAAGACCTTTTTCTTTATTTATATGACTAATTGCATCCACCCTAAATCCATCTATGCCTTTTTCTAACCACCAGTTCATCATATCGTATATAGCTAATCTCATATCTTCATTTTTCCAGTTTAAATCTGGCTGTTTTTTAGTAAAAAGATGTAAGTAATATTGATCTGTTAATTCATCCTTAACCCAAGCAGATCCTCCAAATATACTTTCCCAATTGTTTGGCTCTTTGTCACCCTTTCCATCTCTCCATATATACCAATCTCTCTTTGGACTGTTTTTTGAATATCTAGACTCAATAAACCAAGGATGCTCGTCACTAGTATGATTTATAACTAGATCAATTATTAATTTCATATCTCTTTTGTGAACTTCATCTAATAGTTCATCAAAGTCTTTCATATCTCCAAATTCATCCATAATATCTCTATAATCACTTATATCATATCCATTATCATCATTAGGAGATTTGTAAAAAGGAGAAACCCATATAACGTCTATACCTAAATCTTTTATATAATCTAGTTTTTGTATAATCCCTCTTAAATCCCCAATTCCATCACCATTAGAATCATTAAAACTCCTAGGATACACTTGATACGCAACAGCTTCTTTCCACCAAGTTTTCTTCATATATATCAACCTCCATAAATTTCCATTTTCTTTTTCTTATATCGTTTCTATGATTTTGGGATAATATATCTGTTGACGAAACACTTAAGGTACGTTTTTTGTACCTTGTGTGAAGGAAACAACTGTATTATCCCAAAATCCACTTCTAGAAACTATATCTTCACAACTACCTCTACCCCATAATGATCTGATACTACCTCTTTATTTATCCCATTAAAAATCACATTAGAACTTTCTACTTTAATTACTTTATTTGTAAGTACTAAATCTAATCTTAAATTTTCTTTATTTTCATCCCATCCAGCAATTTTACCTTCTACCGTTATACCTACATCTTTATTTTTTGATAATTTATAAGTATCAAAAAGTTTTTGACAAATATAATCATAACCTTCATTTCTTACATTTGCATTGTTGTTAAAGTCTCCCATTACAAATGCAATATTATCGTGTTTTATTTTTTTAAAAAGCTCATTAAATTGATCCTTAAAAGGTTCTTCATCATCATTCCACCATCCTAAATGACATGAATATAAACTAACTTCTTTTTTATTATAAAGTACATTTAATTTAACTATTTTTCTACTTTTCCAAAATGCAATATCATTACTTTTAGAAATATTAAAACTTTCTTTTTCAATTACAGGAAGCTTTGTCATAAGACAAAGCCCCTCCTCATATATATCATAACCTATATGAGCAACATTCCAATAGAAAGTGTATTTCTCATTTCCAAGTTTTTTTAATTCATCTTGAAGTAATAAAGCAAAGTTATCTACTTTTACATTATTATAAGCTATACCTGAACATATTAATTGACTAACCTCTTGTAGAGCTATAACATCATAATCTTTTTCATTAATAACTTTAGCTATATAAGATATTTTTTCAATTTGATTATCTTCTTGCCATGAATGACAGTTTAGTGTTAAAAGTTTCAACGTTCTACACTCCTAACATATCTAATATATTTGACTTTAAAACATCTGCTTTTGGGCCATATATTGCTTGTACTCCTCTATCTTTTACAATAAGACCTAATGCTCCAAGTGATTTCCAATCTTTTTCACTTCCAACTAAACTTACATCTTTTACTGTTACTCTTAATCTAGTCATACATGCATCTACATCTTCTATATTTTGAGCTCCTCCAAGCAAGTTTATTATTTTACTTGAAAGTACATCTTGATCTATATTATCAGTGTTTGTTTTTTTATTTTCTTCTTCATTGCTTTCATCTATATAATTTCCTTTACGACCTGGAGTTGCTATATCAAACTTTTTAATTAAGAAATTGAATATTGTAAAGTTTAGTAAGAAAAATACAACACATGATATAAAGAAGTTAATTAAATCCATCGTAAGCCCTGCTTTTATAAGCATTGGAGTACGAGTTAGAAACTCTATAAATCCAAAAGCATGAACCCTTAAGTGAATTATATCTGCAAGTGCAAATGCAAGACCTGTAAGAATTGCATAGACTACATATAAAACTGGTGATATAAACATAAACATAAATTCTATAGGTTCAGTAACACCTGTTAAGAAACATGCTAACATAGCAGATATAAATATTGGTTTATAATTTTTAGTTTTGTCTTTATCTACGTTTTTGTACATTGCTAAAGATATACCAGCAAGCGATGCAGTTGATAATATAACTTGACCTGCCTTAAAACGAGCTGGTGTTACACTTGTTAATAATTCATTATATGATGCCATATCTCCTGCAGATTTAAAGTTTATTAAATCTGTTATCCATGCAAGCCATAATGGATCTTGCCCTGCAACTGCAGTCCCTGCAGCTGCTCCTGTAGCAATATGGTATACTCCTCCTAATTCAGTATAATTCATAGGAACTGTTATCATATGATGAAGTCCAAATGGTAATAATAATCTCTCAAGTGTTCCATATACAAATGGCGCTAATACTGGAGCTGTATCTTTAGATGAAGCTATCCACACACCAAAAGCATTTAAAGCTCCTTGCGCAAATGGCCATACTATAGCTAATATAATTGCACATATTACAGATCCTATTATAACAACAAACGGTACGAAACGTTTTCCGTTGAAAAATGCTAAAGCTGTAGGCAATTTATCAAAATTATAGAATTTATTGTAAAGTACAGCCCCCATAAATCCTGATATTATACCAACAAATACGCCCATGTTAAGAGCTGGTGCACCCAATATAGATGTGAAGTAATCCTTAACCAAAAGTGTAGATCCTGTTAAAGATGTTACTGTTGCTTGAGGATCTAAAAGCATGTCGGGTGTTACTCCAAGTAAAACTCCCGTTATACGATTTACTAATATAAATGCAATTATAGCTGCAAAAGCACCTCCAGCTCTCTCTTTTGCCCAAGAACCTCCAATTGCAACTGCAAATAGTATATGTAGATTTCCAATTATTCCCCATCCTATATCTTCTACAACTTTTGCTGTAATCATAATTAAATGAGCATCAGATGTCATTCCTATAAGTTTTCCTATAGAAACCATAAGTCCAGCTGCTGGCATGACAGCTATAACTACTAATAACGCTTTTCCAAACTTTTGCCAAAAATCAAATGAAATTAATTTTGTTTTACTACTCATTTTAAACTCATCTCCTTTTTAAATTTAAACATTACTCCTAATTCATGCAATCGATTGCATTAAACGGTAAAAAAATATATAATTTCATTATTTCCCACCCTTATTATAAGGAAATTATACCATGCAGTGAAAATGTTTTCAAGGTTTTTATGTCTTTTTTGTTAAATTTTATAATACACTAGCCTTTATTCTGTGCAACCATTTGCACAGGTGGTTTTTATATAGGATATATTAGGTAAAATCAAATATCCTATATAAAATTTATTTAAAAGATTCCCGTTCTATAAACTCTGTATTTACGATATAATGTGTGTTTAAACTATCTTCATTTTCTAATTTTTCAATAAGTAATTTAGCTGCATAATATCCTAACTCATCTGCGTTTATATCTACAGATGATAATGGGGGAGTTTGATACTTAGAAAGTTGAATGTTATTAAATCCAACTAACGATATATAATCTAATCTTTCTTCATTTAGTAATTGTCCTGCTCCGAATGCTAGTAAATCATCAGTTGTTACAATAGCTGTAACTTTATTTTTATTTAATAGCTCTTTAGCTGCATCATATCCTTGATTTTCTTTAAATAACGATTTATGTACAACCAATTGTTCATCATAACTTATCCCATTAACTTCTAGGGCCATCTTATACCCTTTTAATCTATCCTTTGACATATTTAAAGTTTTTATAGCTCCTATAAAACCTATTTTTTTATGACCTTTTTGAATAAGCTTATTAACTACATTATACATAGCTTGAAAATTATCATTATCTACCCATAATATATCATCTGTTTTTTCAGGTCTTCCAATCGCAACAAATGGAAATTCTATATCCTTTAATAATTTAATACTTTCATCATTTTCATTTACCCTCAGCAATATAATTCCTTCTATTAAATTTGTATTAGTAATTTCTTTTATACTTTCAAATTCTTTATTCCCGTCTTTTGTAAATACATACGTAATATAATAATTTTTATTTTGTGCATAAATGCTCATACCCTTCATAGCATTTATAAAAAATGGATTTGTAAGTAAATCATCTGCCTCACTAGGTAAAACTACTCCTAATATTTTTGTTTTATTATTTGCTAAACTTCTAGCTATTGCATTAGGCTTATAGTTTAAATTTTTTATAGCTTCATTAACTTTATCCTTAGTTTCTTGACTTATCTTAGGATTATTAGATAAAACTCTAGACACTGTAGAAGTTGCAACACCCGCTTCTTTTGCAACATCTTTTATAGTTACTTTAATCATACTAGATACCCTCAATATTTTTTATTTGTTATTTATATAATTATATATCTAATCATGTTTAATTATTATATCATATTTAAGTATAATTTCTCTATTCATTATTCTAAATAAAAAATTCGCTTCGCTTGAGCAACTACGTCGGCGAACCACTTCATGTCGCTCAAATTCCATGTCGTCAACGTCCACTCGGCAAGCTCGTGTCCCGTTACTCAAACGACTTCGTCCGTTACTCAAAATGTCATTTTTTACTTTTACCAAGATACTGATATAACTATATTTTATAAGTTATCCGCAAATATTCTTTAATCATAAATTCCTTAAGCGTAAAAAAATCCACTTATATTCAAAATAACTCTAAAAGTTTATATAATAAAAAGGGAGTGTATAACCCCCTTTAATGTATCTACTTACCATTTACATTATCTTTAACTTTTTTACCCACATTTACTCCTGTATTTATAGTTTCTTTAGCTATCTTTCCTACTCCATTTAATACATCTTTTCCCACATTTAATCCTGTGTTTATAGTTTCTTTACCTATATTCCCAGCTCCACTTAAAACTTCTTTGCCTACATCTGTTACAGGTTTAGTTACTTTTTTTATATTATTTTCTACCTTTTTCTTTGCCATTTTGCTAAACATCTCCCATATTATTATATAAGTAGTTTTGTCTACTTATATAATAATATGTAGTTTTTTAGTTTTTGTTCCATCCCTTAACTACTTGAATAACTCTATTAGCTCTTGTTTACTTAATCCTTTCAAATTATTAGTATTAGATAAATTCTCATCTATAATACTATCTATAATTTCTTTTTTGCTTTCTTGTAATAAAATTATTTTTTCCTCTATAGTATCTTTTGAAATTAGCTTTATTACTTCAACGACATTTTTTTGTCCTAATCTATGAGCTCTATCACTAGCTTGATTTTCAACAGCCAAATTCCACCATGGATCAAAATGTATAACCATATCTGCACTCGTTAAATTTAATCCTGTTCCTCCAGCTTTTAAAGATATCAAAAATAGAGTTATATCATTACTCTCATTAAATTTGTTTACTAAATTCACACGTTCTTTAGCATTTGTTTTTCCATCTAAATACATATATTTTATGTTCTTATCTTGAATTTCTTTTTCTATTAACTTTAACACACTTGTAAACTGAGAAAATAATAAAACCTTTCTATTAGTTGAAACTGCTTCATTTAAAATATCTATGCAAATATCCAATTTAGAACTTTTACCATCATAATTTTTTAACAAAGCCTTAGGATGCAAACATAATTGTCTAAGTTTAGTTAAATAAGAAAAAATTGTTATCTTATCTTCTTCATACTTATTACATTCTAATTTTTCTATAACACTTTTATTGTATATATCATATAGATTCTTTTGTTCTTTATTTAACTCTACAATAAACTTCTTTTCTATCTTATCTGGTAATTCTTTTATAACCTCTTTTTTAGTGCGCCTTAATATAAATGGTTTTATTAATTTTTTTAATGCCTTAATATCTCTATTTACAAACCTATTTTCAAAATCCTTTTTATCATATAAGTACCCTGGCATTATAAAGTCAAATATAGACCATAGTTCTAATAAGTTATTCTCTACCGGAGTTCCTGTTAATGCAAATCGTACATTAGATTTAATACCTTTTATAGATTTTGTTATTATAGCATCTGGATTTTTTATATTTTGAGCTTCATCTATAAACATATAGTCAAATACTTTGTCTTCATATTTTTCAAAATCATTTCTAATTGTTGAATATGTACTTAATATAACATCATAATTCAAGTAATTTTCAATTATATATTCTCTTATTTTTTTATCACCGTGTGCTATTCCTACTTTTAAGTTTGGTGCAAATTTATCGAACTCACTTTTCCAATTATGTATAAGAGATGTAGGAGTAATTATTATGCTTTTAGAATTTTTATGGCTATTAATAAAAGCTATCGATTGCAATGTTTTTCCAAGCCCCATTTCATCTGCTAAAATCCCTCCCAAATTATAGGTACTTATATTATTAAACCATTTAACTCCTTCTACTTGATAATCTCTTAATGTATCTTTAAGGCTTTTAGGTATTTCATAACTTATTTTTTCTTCAAATTTCTCTATTATTTTATTTATATGCTCTTTTCCTGATATAAAATTAATTTTATTTTCTTTTATGTAGTTATCTATATATAAAATTTTACTATTATCGATTTTAAAATTTTCTGCTTCAGGTGCTATTCCTAATGTATCAATGAGTTCTAATAGTGCATGTATATCTTGATTATACAAATCTAAGTATATAGAATCTTTTAACCTGTATAAACGTTTATTTTCTTTATAAGCATTAAAAATCTCTCTATACCTTTGTTTATTTAAATTACCTATTTTAAAAGAAAGTCTTAAATTTTTATTTTGATCTAAATTAAAGCTATAGCTTATTTTAGTTTTTGCATATGATACTTTATCATTTGTTTTACTTTCTTTGCTTTTTAAATTATTTTTTTTATTTGTTAAGTCATCTATACATTTATAAACCGTTGCTACCATATGTTTACAAATAAATGTATTGCTTTCAATACTTTTATTTAACCAGTCCTTACAATCACAGCTACTTGAAACTATTCTATGTGTTTTTTCATTAATTGTAATTAAAGCATTGTTTTTTTCATTATAAATTTCATTACTTACAATTGCATAAAAATTCATATTACCATTATCTTTTTTTATATAACTCTCACTTACTAAGTTATTTTTATAAATTGAAACTCCAGAGTTATGTCTATTTTTTTCTGTATTATTTAGAATAATGTTCTTAACTATACTAGCTTTCATATTTTCACATCCCTTCACTTTTAAAATATATAAGACCTGTATTCACAGGTCTTATATATTTTATTTAATTTTTTTATTTTCAACTTCTTTTTTAATATCATCTACACTTAGAGATAAAAACAAATTTGTAAGTGTATTATCCATATCTCCACTTAAGCTATCTAAATCATTGAAATTTAAATTGTCATATAATACACTATCTTCTAAATTTTTATTTCTATTGTTATCATCTTTTTTATTCATATATATACCTCTCCTATATTTTATATTTTCATTATTTTATGTGTTCTAATAAACAATATACAAATATATAGATTTCTATAAACAAAAAAAGCACCTTATGAACTAGGTACTTTACAACTGGCGGAGAGGGTGGGATTCGAACCCACGGCCCCTTTCGGAGTCACTGGTTTTCAAGACCAGCTCCTTAAACCACTCGGACACCTCTCCGTATTTCATCAACTTCTTCAAACAATATATCATCTTTTTATTTCTTTGTAAATAGTTTTTACTGTTTTTTACAAAAATGGTGAATATCATTTGATATTCACCATTTTTCAATTCAATTTATATTTGGTACTGTTTTATTCTTAAACCTTTAGTATCTGGATTTACTGGAAGTATTATAACAAAATTGCTACCTTCTCCAAGCTTACTTTCAACATATATTTCACCATTATGTAATTTTACTATATGACTTGTTATAGTAAGTCCTAATCCACTTCCACATTTTATCTTATTACTGTCATCTACAACTTGACTAAATCTGTCAAATATAGCTTTGTGGTATTTTTCTTCAATTCCTACTCCAGTGTCTAAAACGCTAATCATAACTTTTTCATCAAGATCTTTTATAGTTATAGTTATATTCCCTCCCTCAGGAGTGAATTTTGCTGCATTTCCAACTAAATTAACAACACACCTTTCAATTTCATATTTATCACACTTAATAATTTTCTCTTCTATTTCAGGATCAATTATTAATTCAATTCCTTTAGTGCTTACATAATCTTTTAAGGTCAATGCTGTTTCTTCTACTAAATACACAATATCTGTCTCTTCTAGTGTAACTATATACATATCATTTTGTAATTTAGTGCTATCTACTATATTATTAATAAGATTTAAAAGTCTTTTGCAATTCCTCTGAGATACATCAATATAATGACTTAAGTTTTCCTCTTTTATAGATTCATCTTTTTTCATTAGCTCTAAAATTAATTGATTGGTGCTACTAATTACATTTAAAGGTGTTCTAAGTTCATGAGATAAATTGACAAAATAGCTATTTTTATTTTTTTCTAGCTTTATGTTTTTATTTAATAAAACATTATTTTTTTCCATTTCTTCTCTTAGTCTTAATGTTTTCTTTTGAACCAATTTATCTAGTTTTTTTACTTTGTACTTATGATTCCCTATAAGTGTAATACCTATTAAAACATATAATCCAACTGCATAAACACTTAACCATATAGGTGGTTTTATAGTAAATTTCACATAATTTTCATAACTTACATTCCCACTTGTATCTATAGCTTTAACCCTAAATCTGTACTTACCTGGTGGTAAATCATTGTATGTTACATAATTATTTTTTGTCCTAACTGTATCGCCGCTACTTCCCTCTAAATTGTATTCATAAGTAGTATTTTTGTAATTTGAGTAATCCGGAGTAAAAAACTTAATCGTTATAGTATCAGTACTTTCACTAAACTTCATTCCATCTATATTATTATACTCCTTATTATTTACAGTAAATGTATCAAATAATACTTTTGGCGTTTTATTATCCTTAATAATTTTTTCTGGATAAAATGAATTTAATCCATTTACTCCACCGAAGAAAAGTTCTCCATTTTTACTTTTATACGCTGCATTTCCATTAAATTCATTACCTTGTAGTCCATCGGTTACACTAAAGTTTTGCACCTTCTTGTTTAAACTATCAATCTTTGATATTCCTTTGTTTGTACTTACCCATATATCATCTTCATCATCTGCTAATACTCCATAAATAGTATTATTGGCTATACCTTCTTTAGTTGTATATCTTTCAAATTTCCCAGTCTCTTTATCAAGTTTATTTAGCCCATAACTAGTTCCTACCCATATATTTCCATGACTATCTTCATTTATATACCTTACATAATTACTACTTAAACTATATTTATCTTTTTTACTAAATTTATAATGCTTTATAGTCTTATTTTTAGGGTCAATCTTGCATAATCCTTCGTTTCTTAAAAATCCTAAATAATAGTTTCCTTCACTATCTTCAAATATGTACCTTACATACTTGTTTTTGTCTTGACCATCATTTATATATTTATTTATATCTATAATTTTTTTTGTTTTAGTATCTAATATACTAACTCCATCAATAGTCCCCATCCAAAGATGTCCCTTGCTATCTAACAATAGATCTTTTATTCGATTATTTACTAATCCATTCTCTACTCCATAATGATTTATTGTGTTATTTTCTTTATTTATTTCTAAAAGACCTCCATCTGTAGCTATGTATATTACTTTGCCTTTTCCCGTTATATCATTTATTGAATCGTTTTTAAATCTTTTTTCAGTCTTAGTGTTTAAATATGTGGATTTATTATTTTTTCTGTCTACTATATTTACTCCCTTTGAGTTAGTTCCTATCCATAGTTTACCATACTCATCCTCATATATACCATGTACTATATTTTCACTTAATAAGTAATCCTTGTCTTGACCTGCTTTGTAGTGATTTATTTTACTTTCAGTATTAAATACACTTAACCCCGAATAAGTTCCTACCCATATAAGACCATTACTATCTTCCATCAAGCTCTTTACATTATTATTTACTAAACTGTTTTTGTCATATATTTTATGTGTGTATATTTCAAAATTGTCTTCTTTCTTATTGTAAAGGGCAAGCCCTTTAGATGTTCCTATCCATAAGTTTCCTTTACTATCTTTTTTTATAGCTTCTACTGAATAGGAAGGAATTGAATTTTCATCGAATGGATCACTCTTATAACTACTTATTTCATTAGTTTTCATATTTATTTTAGCCAAACCTGAGTTTGCACTTCCAACCCAAGTATAACCAGTTTCATCATCACACAAAATATTATAAATTTCACCTTTGCCTATATTGTATTTATCTATGCTAAAATTATTTATAACTTTAAAATCTTTAGATATTTTACTAACTCCCAATTTTGTACCTATCCATATATTTCCTTCGTTATCTTCATCTAAACAGTACATAAATTGACTTGCTAAGTTACTCTCTTTTCCTAAAACTCTATTAAACTTGTCCTCTTTTGGATCATATACATTTAATCCATCCTCTGTTGTAACTAATATTTTATTGTCTTTTGTCATTAAAATTTCAGTAGCGTTACCACCGGAAATCAACTTGTTTTCTTTTAAATAATTTGTAAACTCTCCTGTTTTTGGGTTTAGTTTATTAACTCCATCAACAGTTGCTATCCATATATTCCCATTTTTATCCTCATCTATATCTGTTATAAAGTTATTGCTAATACTATTTTCATCTTCTTCATAGTTGTAAACTTTAAAATCATATCCATTAAATTTATTTAATCCATCATTTGTACCTAACCATACATATCCTTTACTATCTTGAAAAATTGCTTCTATAGTTGTTTGACTTATTCCTTGATCTATATTAAAGTCATTAAAAGTTATATTATTGTTATTTGCATATATATCCAAACTATAATAAGCAAATACTACAATATTAATTAACACAAATACATTAAATTTATTAAGTAAACTAAATTTCCCCATATACTTTCCTTTCAAAGCTGTTAATAGAATTTATATTCAATATTATATACTAATCCCCACATTTTAACAATATATTCCATTTACCTTAATATAGCTCATATATATCAGAAAGTTCTAATTCAATTTTTTGAACGTCTACTTTATAATCTTTTACTTCATCCTCAATTGTATCCCCTAATAATTTTTTATTAGGTAATAAAATTTCAAACTCAGTACCATTTTTACCATCACTTTCTAAATATATTTCGCCTTCATTTAATTCAACTATAGCCTTTACAATACTTAGCCCTATACCGCTTCCTTCATTCATTCTAGTTAGAGATTTATCTGCTTGTACAAACCTTTCAAATACTAAATCTTGCATATGAATAGGTATCCCAACTCCATCGTCTCTCACAATTATTTGAACCCATTCTTGGTTTACATGTATAGTTACAAATACATTTCCATTTGGATTTGTAAATTTTATAGCGTTAGATAGCAAGTTTAGGATTGCTCTTTCTATCATTTCTGAATCACATTTTATAATATTTTCTTCTACTTCTGTATCAAATACTATATGTATATCCTTTTGTTTTGCGTATATTATAACTGACATTGTTATTTCTTCAATTAATCTTACTATGTCACAATTTTTCATATTTGGCTTTGTATACCCAACATCAATTTTAGTTATATCAACCATGTTATTTATAAGCCTTAACATTCTTTGACAATTAGTTTTTAAACTTTGTCTATATGTAGAATATGTTTGTCTAAAATCAGTATCAGAACTTCCTAATTTCATATCTAATAATTGGGTGGTTGAGTAAAATATATTTAAAGGTGTTCTTAATTCATGACTTATATTAGCAAAAAATTCATTTTTTAACTTTTCGTGATCTTTAATTTTTTCATATTCTGAAATGTATTTTCCCATTCTGTGTTCTTCGGTTATATCATTAAATGTTACTACAAGTTTTTCAGTTTCCCCATGTTCATCTTTACTTTTCAGGCTAGAATCTATAATTTTTTGAATACTACAATCTACAATTTTTTTACCATAATTAACTTCAACCTTTCCATTCCAGCATCCGTATTCTTTCACACTATTTTCTATATTTCTAACAATATCTTTATCTATACTAGATATAGCAATTTCAATTCTATCAGTTAATGCTGTATTTTTATAATCTTCATTGCCAAAGAAGTAATCTCTTGTTTTTTTATTAGAGTAAAGAACTTTTCCTGACATATCACTTATATATATACAGCTAGCTTTATTTTCTTCTACAAGATTGAAGAATATTTTTTTCTCTTCTTCCAGCTCTCTTTTTATCTTTATGCTTATAATAGTTTCTAAAAACAATCCTACTATAAGTGTTATAAATACCATGTATGTTATAGATATAGATATAAATTTAATTTCTATTATAGGCATTCTCGATCCTACTATAGCATAAAACGCCTTAACTAAAAGCATTAGTATACTCGATCCTATAACCGAATATGTGTAATCTTTTTCTTTTATACTTTTTTTGAATAAAATAATGCTACTTATACTGTAAATAAAAATTAACATAGTATTATAT
>NZ_JAKEDR010000058.1 GCF_023653455.1 Paraclostridium ghonii | reverse complement strand
ATTTAATATAGATATACTTTTTTATTTCTTATTATTCAATTCATATATATTATTACTTAATGAATTTATACTAGTACTCAAATTTTCAAGCTTACCTTCAATTCTAATTAGTAAATACATAGTAACAATAGCAGGAAACCCCAAGTTAGATACTAAAGTCATTAAATCTAATTCCATATAAAACATGCCCCCAATTTTATAAATTATTAAAGATATAAGCTTTAGCGACCTTTAAAGCATTTTTTCAGCTTTGGAAGCAAAAATTACACCCTTCAAAACGAAAGTTATAAAGATATAAGTTTTAGCGACTTTTAAAGTATCTTTTCAGCTTTAGGAGCAAAACTTATATCTTTATAATGCCTTTATATAACTAAGTCATATCCAGTAGTTGCAGTTTGAACTACTTTTGCTTCTAAAGCTGCTTCTAGTTCTTCACCAAACTTAGGAGCAAATATGTTCTTTTTAACTATTTGTTCCATAGCCTCTTTTATTTCAGCTTCTGTTATATCTTCTCTAGGATTAGATACAAATAAGCTTACTTTTCTTCCAAGTGTTGTAGAAAAAACCATTAATAATCTAGTTTCTATATTTCTCATTTTTTAATCCCCTTTCTTTTTTTTTGAGCAACGGACAAAGTCGTTGGCGACATGAGCGAAGCGAATTTTAATTTGCTGGTGTTAATTCTGTGTTGTCTATTTTTACTACAGATAATACATCATGTTTTTGTAGTGAGTTTAATATTTCAGCTACGTTGTAAACATCAAGAGATTTTGCATCATTCTTAACGTTTGAAAAACTTCTAGTTTTAACTATAGTTCTTCCGTTTTCACCTAAACCACAATCATATTTGATTTTTAAAGCTGACATTTGAGCAACTTCTGAAGTATTTGGAGATAAATTTATATCTGCCATCTTAACCCCTCCTTTTAATATTTAATTTAACTTAAGTATAGATGGAGTACGTTAAACCAATCAAAGAAAGTAATTGAAAAAAATATTTGAAATAAATATTAAAATATCTAAGTGATAGATTTATATAGATTTCTTATATAACTATAAAGGTTATATATAAATATCTGTATAATATATGTATAGGGTTAAATATAAGTTTAGATTTATGGAGGTGTATTTTATGTTAGAAGAGTTAACTTTAGATGATATACCAAAAACTCATAAGGATATTGCTGAATATATAGGAATAGATGCTTTTAAGAAGCTAGTTGAGTTATTGGGAGGAAGTTCTTTGTATGTACCAAAGGAAGCTTCTTTGACTAGACCAATTAGAAATAGAGTTATTAGAGAAAAATTTAATGGAGATTATAGAGTGTTAGCTAGAAAGTATGATATAAGTGAAACACAAGTTAGGAATATAGTAGGGGAAATTCAGTAAATTTAAGAAAATTTTTATAGATATTATATAATAGTAAAAGTATATGAAAGAGTATTTGAATGAATTTTAGACTTTATGCAGAAGTTTAAATTAAATATATAGCATTGAACAAGAGATTTATTATATTTATACCAATAAAAAACAAGATATAAATATCAAGGAGGTTTTAGATTATGTATTTAGAAAATAGTTCACAATGGTCAATTATAACTTTTAATGAAGACCTATTAAATTTTGTTATTTTTACAGGTTGTATGTATAATTTAATAGATGATGAAGTTTTTAGTGAAGAGAATTTGCGTTGGCCAGCTAATATATGTGTTACTAATTATAAGGAATCAGATCATTCTACGTTAAAAATTCAGTGGCGTAATTGGTTTAATGATATTATTAGTAATCAAGCCGTAAATATAGGACAAGGTGAAATGTTTAATTTTATAGAAGAAATTTATGATATAAGCAATTTTAAAGAACTTAAATATGTTGAGTTAAGAGAATGTTGCAAAAATGCATATCCTAATTTTATTGAATGGTGGAAGATGCAGGCGGGAGGGGACACTGCATTGTCACTATATGAATATATAGGAGGCGAAAAATTTTCTGAGTATGTGGAGGAGCTAGAAAATAAGTTAAATCGACAAGCCAAACCATTCAAACTTTATATAGAGTTAGTATATACGGGAGTTCCTAACGTATTAGAAGTTAATGAAAACTATATGGTAGTTACTCCTAATGGATATATGGGATTAGATAAAGAATGGTGGATTAA
Organism: Paraclostridium ghonii; assembly: GCF_023653455.1. GTDB lineage: Bacteria > Bacillota > Clostridia > Peptostreptococcales > Peptostreptococcaceae > Paraclostridium > Paraclostridium ghonii. The sequence goes on along the minus strand of NZ_JAKEDR010000058.1, from coordinate 14,956 downwards.
TAGATTAAGTAAGTTAGTTTAAATAAAATTGGGAATGTAGGAAGTTAGAAAAAATTAAAAGATAAAGTTACATATTTAATATAACTACTATAAATATTTATCTCTTATGATATTAGGAGTTTATAAATGATAGAATCATATCTTACAGAAATGATTCTTAGACTATATAAAAATATATGGGCAAGAATACGCACGATAAAATATATGCGTATACTTGCCTTTGTTTATTTGATAGTAGATTTAAATTTCAATAAATACAATCTACTTATTTAAAATATGGTAAAATAAGGTTATCAAAACTTTGGGGAGGTAATATTAATGAAATCATATATGTTTCCATGTAATTTAGAAAAGTATGATATTTTAGGGAGCTTTTTAAAAAATGGATTTGTTGACTATAGTACTAATTTAAAGGTAGATATAGGTGATACTGTGTATCTATACAATGGAGCACCTTATAGTGCAATATTTTTAAAATGTCAAGTTAGATTAGTTTTAGAAAGAGAAAATACTATTGATGATAATGAATTTAGCAAAAGTGAAGTTAGGGAAAAATCTAAATATGTTAGACTTATACCTGTAAAAAATTATTTAAGTAAAATAGATTTAGTTTCAAGTAAAGAATTATCTAAAAATGGGGTTAAGGGATATAGCTTTCAAATTAAACTAGAAGATGAGACTGTTAGATACATTGAAAATATTTAAGTAAGTTTATTATAAAAACAATTTTTAAAAGGCTTATAGTTTGGATTTTGCTATAAGCTTTTTTAATTGCAAGGAAATCATAATAGTATAGAAGCTGTTAAAAACTTATGTATTAAAGTTATATCTATGTCTTTGGAAAGTATAAAATTCAATAGGTATAGTTTGAAATAAATTGATAATTATTATCAAATTTATATAATCGTTGAATATAAAATTTTATTCAAATATAATGAAATTAGGTTCCGGAGCCTAATATATAAAAGAGGAGAATAAAATTATGTATCATGGAAGATTTAAAGGAACCCACTATGAAGCAGGCTATAAGTGGGGAGCCTTGTTAAATAAAAAAGGAAAAAAACTAAACAACTGTCCTACTTATGAAGTAGGAGAAACAAAAATCCAATTTGGGAAAGATTGTAAAGAAATATTTGAAAAATATTATCCAGAAATAGTCCAAGAAGTAAAAGGAATAGCTCATGGAAACGAAATTTCATTTGAATACTTATGTGGAATGTTATTTTCCATGTATTGTTTTGAATTTGATAATAAATGCACTTGTTTTGCCATAAATAACAAAGACCAAATCTTATTTGGCAGAAACAGTGATTTTTTAGTAAGTTTAGAAAAATTATATATGAACTGTCTTTATAACTTAGACAATGTTTACTCCTTTAATGGAAACACTACAGCTTTTGTTCAAATGGAAGATGGAGTAAATGAAGAAGGTTTAGAAGTGGGTTTAACTTTTATATATCCAAAATTAAGAAAACCAGGATTTAATGCAGGAATCTTAGTTAGATATATTCTTGAAAAATGTAAAACTACTAAAGAGGCAATTACAGTCATCAAAACGCTCCCAATAGCATCGCAACAAACTATTACCCTTGCGGACAAAAATGGTCATATAGCCGTAGTTGAATGTAACTGTGAAAAAGTAGTAGTAATCACACCACAAGTTGGGGAAGATTTTGTAGCAACAGCCAATAATTTTAACACTGCTGAAATGGAAGGCTACAAAAATCCTCAAATAGATGATTGGCGTTCTTGTGAGAGATATGAAACAACGAAAAATGCATTAGCTAATAATAAAGATAAGTACGGTTTAGATTTTGCTATGAATTTACTTAGTGGTAAGTATGGATTTATGTGCCAATATAACAGAAAAACTAATGCTGATACTGTCTGGTCAGTAGTTTATGATTTGAAAAACAATCAAATCTGGAGGGTGGAAGGCAATCCTGGTCGTAAGAAGTTTAAGGAAGATACTCGTTTAAAAATAAAATAAATATAAACGTATTGATAATTTAATTAAAAATATACATGAAGTTAAAATTACCTTTTCATGTGAATTTTTTAAGTTTTGAAGTGATCTATCTATAGGTCACTTTTTAAATTTACAAAAACTATAAGATAATAGTATTTTTTAGAAAACAGTGTAGCTACAAAATAGGAATATAATGGTATAATTATATGTAGTATATTGTAAAAAATTAGGGGTAATAGTTTTAACTAAAAAGATATTATGCAATTAAATAGGGGAGGGGTAAAATGTCAAACTTTAATTTTTTAGAAAAATGGCCTAACTTAAAAAAATTAGGGGTGCAAGCAGAAAAATACATACTTACAGATGCTAATGCTACAATGCTAAAAACTAGAATACTAGGGGAGCAGTTAATGGATTTAGTATTAGTAGCTTTAAAAATAGAAATGGATAAGTTTACAAGTCAAGATGATAAGATAAGGAAGCTTAGAACTTTAAATATAAACTCATCTATACCAGACTGGTTTAATATAGTTAGACTTCATGGTAATAAAGCTACGCATGAAGCAATGGATGATAAGCAAAAAGCGAAAGAAGCTTTAATAGCAATGCACAGAGTAAGTGCGTGGTTTTACATAAATGTGACTAAAGACAAATCTATACTACCATTAAAGTTTAAGATGCCAAAGAGTAGTCCTAAAAAGATATATAATATGGAGGACTACAAAAAAGAGATTGAAGAAGTACAAAGTGCAAATGAAGAAGAAGTAATAAAAGTAAAAGAAGAAACAAAACAAACTTCTATTATAAAGGACTATGTAGAACTTAAAAAAGTAGAAGATATGTTAGATTTAGATGAAGCTAAAACTCGAAAGATACTAATTGATGTACTATTAGAACAATCAGGTTGGAAAGTTTCAGGAAGCAAGGTCAAAAAAGAATATAAAATAGAAAACTATAAAGGTGAAAAAGGAAAAGTAGGATTTGCAGATTATGTTTTACTTGATAAAAAAGAAAAGCCTATAGCAGTAATAGAAGCTAAAAAAACTATGGTAGATCCATATGTAGGTAAAGACCAAGCTAAATCTTATGCTGATGGAATTGAAAAGATGAAAGGTATAAGACCTATAATATACTATACAAATGGATATGAGACATTTATGTGGGATGATAAATATAGTGCTCCAAGACAAGTATGGGGATTTTATAGTTTAGAAGATTTAGAATATGAAATGTTTAAACATAAAAATAGAAAGCCACTAAGTAGTGTTGAAATTGATACTAATATAAGTGGAAGAAGTTATCAAATTCAAGGCATTAAAAGCGTATATGAAAAGTTTGAACAAGGACATAGAAAATCACTTATTGTAATGGCAACTGGATGTGGAAAAACAAGAACTGTAATTGGTCTTACAAAAGGTATGATAGAAGCTAAGTGGGCTAAAAGAGTTTTATTTTTAGCAGATAGAGATGAACTTGTATCACAAGCAATGAAGGATAAAAGTAGTTTTAAAACATTTATGCCAAAAGATCCTCAGTTAAGAATTACTTCAAAAACATCTGAGGATAGAGAATCTGTATTATATTTTTCAACATATCAAACTATGGTAAATTATTATGATTCATTTAGCGTAGGATTCTTTGACCTTATAATATGTGATGAATCACATAGAAGTATATATAAAGTATATAGAGATATATTAAACTACTTTGATGCTCACTTAGTAGGACTTACAGCAACACCAGTAGGATTTATAAATAGAAATACATTTACATTATTTGATTGTGAAGATACAGATCCTACATTCTCATACAGTTATGAAGAAGCAATAAACCATAAGCCACAATATCTTTTAAAATATAAAGCTAAAGATGCTACAACTGAATTTTTAAGAAAAGGTATAAAGTGGAGCAATCTAAGTGAAAAACAAAAAAGAGAATTAGAGGAAGATGGATTAGATGAAGAGCAAATTGACTTTGATAAAAATTCATTAGAAGAGTTTGTTACGAACAAAGACACTAACAGAAAAATATTACAAAACTTAATGGAAAATGGAATCAAAGTAAAAGATGATATAGGAAAAACTATAATATTTGCTAAAAAGAAAGATCATGCAACATTACTTCAAAAACTATTTGATGAAATGTATCCTCAGTATAATGGAGAGTTAGCATGTATAATACATTCAGATATAACAAATAAAGATGATTTACTTAAACAGTTTAAAGACGCAGATAGACCAAGAATAGCTATATCAGTAGATATGCTAGATACAGGGATAGATGTACCAGAAGTAGTAAATTTAGTATTTGCAAAACCTATATATTCAAAGGTTAAGTTCTTACAAATGATAGGAAGAGGAACTAGATTGTGTCCTAACTTATTTGAATATGGAGTTGATAAAGAAGAGTTTTATATATTTGACCACTGGCAAAACTTTGAGTTCTTTGATGAAAAGCCAGAAGGTATAATTCCAAGTGATACAAAATCATCACAACAAATTAGATTTGAAAATAGAATAAAGCTTCTGGAAATATTAAATAGCAAAGGTTTATACAAAGAAAAAGATGATTTAATAAAATTAATAAGAGAAGATATAGATGTATTGCCAGAAAGATCAGTAGAAATAAGAAAAAATAAAAAACTTATAGATTCTTTAAAACCTGATAAAGTATGGGAAGTTATAGATAAAAATTTAATAGATAAGTTAAAAAATAATATATCACCTCTTATGGGATGGGTAGACACAAAGGGAGAAAGAGAAGCTATACTATTTGATAATTCTATGTATAAAATGCAAATATTAAAACTTAATGAAGATCCTAAAGTGATTGCTCATGTAACTAAAGTAGTAGGTGATTTAAATAGATTAAAAAGAGATATGAACCAATTTAATGGAACTCGAGAATATATAAAAGAGTTGTTGAAAGTAGAAAAATGGGGTGAATTAGGTTACAAGGAAATTGAAGAAATAAGAATACTTCTAAGAGACTTAATGAGATATAAATCAAAAAATATCCCTTCATTTTTAAGTTTAGATATAGAAGATAGTCCATTAATAATAAAAGATATAGATACATCGGATGATTATGGCAAGATCAATGTTGATGCATATGAAGAAAGAGTAAAAATAGCTTTAGAAAAAGAAATGAATATGAACCTTGTTATTCAAAAGATAAGAAAAGGTAAAGAAATAATTAAATCAGAATTAGATATGATTTATGATATATTCAACTCTGGAAAGATAGAATTTAGTATAGATGAATTAGCAGAAAAATCTAATGTAAGTAAAGATGATTTAGTTGGTATAATTAGAAAGTTTGTAGGTGTTGATGAAGAAGAGTTAACAGCGAGATTTGATGAATTTATAAACTCTAATCATTCCAAAATGAGCGTTAAACAAATAAAAATGCTTGATATGATAAAAGATGATATACTTAAAAATAAAGGAATTTCATTTGCATCTTTATTTGAAGGCAAGTATACTACTTTAAGTAAAGATGGGATAAGTGGAGTATTTACAGGAACGCTTGAAGATGAAGTATTCCACTTAATAGACCCATATGAAATAGAAGAAGATGAAGTACATGCATAATAGAAAGAGAGGGACACAATGCTTAATTCAGAAATAAAAAGTAAAATAGACAGATTATGGGATAGCTTTTGGTCAGGGGGGATATCAAACCCCCTAACTGTTGTGGAGCAAATATCTTATTTATTATTTATAAAGAAATTAGATGATACAGAAATTGCAAAAGAAAAGAAAGCTGCAAGAATAAGAAGACCTTACACTAGCATTTTTGAAAGATATATAGAAGGTATGGATGAAAGTGATAGAAATAGATTAGGGTTAAATTGTGATAATCTAAGATGGTCTGAATTTATTCACTATGGATCAGAAGATATGTATAAAAATATGCAAGAAAAAGTATTTCCATTTTTAAAAACATACTCAGATGATAATAGTATATTTGCAGATCAAATGAAAGATGCGGTATTTTTAATCCAAAAGCCAAGTTTATTATATGAAGCAGTTCAATTAATAAATAGTATAAACTTAGATGATAATGATACAAACGGAGATTTATACGAGTATTTATTATCTAAGCTAGCAACAGCAGGTGTTAACGGGCAGTTTAGAACTCCAAGACACATAATAAATATGATGGTTGAACTTATGGATCCAACTATAGAAGATGTTATAACAGACCCATCATGTGGTACGGCAGGGTTCTTAGTTAGTTCTAGTGAATACATATTAAGAAAATATACAGACAAAGATAGTGTATTTACAGATGAAGATGGAATTTTACACGATAAAATAGGTGATTTAATAGATGAAAGAGGATGGGATCATTATACAAATAAAATGTTTAATGCAACTGAATTTGACCCATCTATGTTTAGAATAGCAGCTATGAACTTAATGCTTCATGGTATAGAAAATCCTCAAATAACTCAAGTTGATGCTTTATCTAGTCAATATGACGAAGAAGATAAATATTCATTAGTATTAGCAAATCCTCCTTTTAAAGGAAGTATAGATGAAGGAGATATAAACAAGAGTTTAAGAAGTGTAGTAAAAACTAAAAAGACAGAGTTATTATTCTTAGCACTTATAGATAGAATACTTGACATGGGTGGAAGGGGTGCTGTAATAGTTCCGGATGGAGTATTATTTGGATCTTCTAAAGCTCATAAAGATGTTAGAAAGAAAATAATAGAAGAATGTGAATTAAAAGCAGTTATATCTATGCCTAGTGGAATATTTAAACCATATGCAGGAGTTTCTACAGGGATACTTATATTTACTAAAGGTGGAGAAACTGACAAGATTTGGTTATACGATATGGAAGCTGATGGATATAGTTTAGATGATAAGAGAAATGAAATAGAAGCTAATGATATACCTAATATTATAGAGAGCTTTAAAAAGTGTATGGATGATAAGAATTTAGAGCCAGAGAAGGAAGATAAGTGGTTCTTTGTTGATAAGAAAGAGATAGTTGATAATGGATATGATTTAAGTATTAATAAGTATAAAGAGATAGAGTATGAGGAAGTAGTGTATGAAGCTCCAGATGTGATAATGGAAAAGATTGAGAAGATTGAGATGGAGATTATAAAAGATATTTCTGAACTTAAGAGCATACTTAGAAGTTAGTTTGTTAAATTGAGGGTCGCTTGTGATATAATAGTTGCTTCCTTCACACGAGATACTTCGTATCTTAAGTGTTTCGTCAGTCAACTATTATATCACTTCGCTAGGCTCGTTTTTAGAAAGTTAGCGTATATAAAAGAGAAATTTATAAGGAGAAATGTAATGACATTTAATATTGTAAAATGTTCTGAAATTATAGATGTAAGAGATGGAACTCATGATTCTCCAAAGTACATAGATAAAGGATATCCATTGGTTACGTCTAAAAATATAAAAAATAATAAAATAGATTTTGAAAATATAAATTATATATCACGAGAGGATTTTGAAAATATAAACAAAAGGTCGTCAGTTGATAATGGTGATATATTAATGCCTATGATAGGTACAGTAGGAAATCCAGTATTAGTAGATACTAATATTAACTTCGCTATAAAAAATGTAGCATTATTTAAATTATCTAATAATGATTTAATAAATAATAAGTATTTTTATTATTTACTAAAGTCTAATTATGTAATAAGACAATTAGAAAAGTATAAGAGAGGTGGAACTCAATCATTTGTTTCACTAAAAAATTTAAGAGAATTAAAAATACCTCTACCTAGCTTAGAAGAGCAAGAAAGAATTGTTTCTATTTTAGAAAAGGCAGAGAATGCTATTGAGAAAAGAGAAGAAAGTATTAAGTTACTTGATGAATTAGTTAAATCAAGATTTATCGAGATGTTTGGAGACCCTGTTACAAATCCAATGAATTGGGAAAAAAGAACACTAAATGAAGTTTCGTTGAGAAAAGGTGAATATGGTTCTGGAGCATCAGCAATAGAATATATAAAAGATTATCCAAGATATATAAGAATAACAGACATAAATGATAGTGGAAAATTAAATAACAATAAAGTAACAATTGAAAATCTTAGTGAGTATGAAAAGTATAAGTTAAATGATGGAGATATTCTATTTGCAAGAACAGGTGCGACTGTTGGAAAAACTTTTAGATATAGAGAATCTGATGGAGAATGTCTATTTGCAGGATACTTAATTAGATTTATTCCTAATATGGATATTATTAATCCTGATTTTTTATTTGCATTTACAAAGACAAGTTTTTACCAAAGTTGGGTAGATGCAAAACAAAATACCGTGGCACAGCCGAATATAAATGCTAAGCAATATGGAGAAGAATTAGAGGTGATATTGCCACCTATAGAGACTCAAAATAAGTTTACAAACTTCGTTAAACAAGTCGACAAATTGAAATTTGAAATGGAAAATAGTTTAAAAGAATTAGAAAATAATTTTAATTCACTTATTCAAAAAGCATTTAAAGGTGAATTATTTCAATAATATATATAAATAAGTTAATCATATAATCTATACTAAATTGAAAGTAGGTAGATTATATGGAAAAACTTATTAAAGAAATTGAACAAAATATGGTGAATTTGCTTAATTATAACCAAATGGAAGAATTACACCATGTTTTATGTGAAGTCTTAAAAAACAACTTAAAAAATAATACAAATGAAGACTTAAACTATTGTGAAATGTTTATATATGCAAAAAAAGTAGAAGGATGTTCTAATAAATCTTTAAAATATTATAAATCAACAATAGACAAAATGCTAAAAGTATTACAAAAGTCAGTAAAACAAATAAATACAGATGATATAAGAAAATACTTAGGTGATTACAATAAAAATAATAATTGTGGGAAAGTAACTATTGATAATATAAGACGTATTATCAGTAGTTTTTTTTCGTGGCTTGAAGAAGAAAATTATATCTTAAAAAGTCCAGTAAGACGCATCCATAAAATAAGAACGGAAAATTTAGTAAAGGAAACGTACACTGATGAAAATATAGAAATAATGCGTGACAACTGCAATCAAATAAGAGATTTAGCAATAATTGATTTACTAAATTCTACTGGAATGCGTGTTGGTGAACTGGTAAAGTTGAATATTGAAGATGTAAATTTTAATGAAAGAGAATGTATTGTATTTGGAAAAGGTGATAAGCAAAGAATAGTTTATTTTGATGCTAAAACTAAGATACATCTACAGGATTATTTGAAAAGTAGAAATGATGATAATGAAGCTTTGTTTGTTTCTTTAATTAATCCACACAACAGGTTACAAATTAGTGGTGTTGAGATAAGACTTAGAAAGTTAGGAAAGGTACTTAATATTAGTAAGGTTCATCCTCATAAATTTAGAAGAACTCTTGCTACAAGAGCTATTGATAAAGGTATGCCTATTGAACAAGTACAACAGCTTTTAGGGCATTCTAAAATAGATACGACACTTCAATATGCAATGGTTAATCAAAAAAATGTTAAGAGTTCTCATAGAAAATATATTAGTTAATGTTATACAAATCAAGATTTATCGAGATGTTTGGAGACCCATTTACAGATGAAAAAAACTTTGGTACGGGAAAATTAGGACAAATTACATTAGTAAATCCTAAAAAAGCAGAAGTAAAGGGATTAGATAATGAATTAAATGTAAGTTTTGTACCAATGGATAGAGTTGGTGAAAAAGGTGAATTTAAACCAGAAGTATCTAAACCTATAAAAGATGTATATAGTGGGTTCACTTACTTTAAAGATTGTGATGTACTTTTTGCAAAGATAACTCCTTGTATGGAAAATGGTAAAGGTGCAGTAGCAATAAACTTAACAAATGGTATAGGTTTTGGCTCAACTGAGTTTCATGTAATAAGACCAATTAGTGAAAAGAGTAATCCATATTGGATTTATCATTTAACCACATTAATTGAGTTTAGAAGATTAGCTGAAAGAAAGATGACTGGAAGTGCAGGACAAAAAAGAGTACCAACTGACTTTATAAATAATATAGATATTGTCATTCCACCGATAGATTTACAAAATCAATTTGAATGCTTTGTTAAGAAAGTCGATAAATTGAAATTTGAAATAGAAAAGAGTTTAAAAGAAATAGAAAATAACTTTAATTCACTTATGCAAAAAGCATTTAAAAAGCATTTAATGGAGAATTATAGGAAAATATTATAAAATTATAGAAGAGTAGAGTATTCTACTCTCTTTAATTTATTTTATATGGAAAGAATATATTTGATAAATATAACAAACATAGCTCAAAACATACAAATGAATTGATTAGGTATATTTGAAATATCTTTCAAAGTTAAATTGTTATTAGTATTAAACTTAAGAATAAATCTTTTTTATATATATATGGATATAAAAAGTATAGTTGAACACCTTGCAAATTCATAGTATAATAAACAACATGCAAAAGAAAGTAAATTATTGATAAAACTGTGTATAAATATGTTTTACTGACTATTTACTGACTATTGCGAGATATAAAACTATTAAAAAATCTAGGTAGTCTCACACTACCTAGGACTTGTTCGAGAACCTCCAAGTATAAAAAACTAAGGTAATTATATAGTGGCAGTATATAAGAAATATCCTTAGCTATGACTTTTAATTAAAAGTTGTAAGGTTCTCCTTATTAATAATTTTTTAAGGAGGAATTTGTTATGCAAAAAAGAAAGGTAATAATTGATTGTGACCCAGGGATTGACGATTCATTAGCTATATTACTAGCAATAAACTCACCAGAACTAGAAATACTGGGAATAACGACTTGCAGCGGTAATGTACCTGCTAAAATAGGAGCTGAAAATGCTCTATACACACTTCATAGATTTTCTGATAAAAACATAGACGTGTATGTTGGAGAAGAAAATCCTCTAAAAAGAGAACTTGTAACAGCACAAGACACCCATGGAGAAGATGGAGTAGGAGAAAACTTCTACGATAAAGTACCTAATAAATATATCAAATACGGAGGCGTAGATTTTATTATAGACACATTAAAACATAATGAAGACGTATCTATAATAGCTCTTGGACCATTAACAAATATTGCTAAAGCGCTTATGAGTGATAAAGAAGCTTTTAAAAACTTAGATGAATTTATATCTATGGGTGGCGCATTTAGAATACATGGTAATTGTTCTCCTGTTGCAGAATTTAATTATTGGGTTGACCCACATGCAGCTGAATATGTTTACAAAAACTTACCTAAAAAAATTCATATGGTAGGATTAGATGTAACTAGAAAAATAGTATTAACACCAAATATTATAGAATTTATAAATAGGTTAGATGAAAATTTATCTAAATATATAACACAAATAACAAGGTTTTATATTGACTTTCATTGGGAACAAGAAGGTATTATTGGCTGTGTTATAAATGACCCATTAGCTGTGGCTTATTTTATAGATAGAAGTTTATGTAGTGGATTTGAATCATATACAGAGGTCGTTGAAAGTGGAATAGCTATGGGTCAGAGTATAGTAGATTCTTTTAATTTTTATAAAAAAGATCCAAATAGTATAATACTTACTGAAGTTGATGAAAAGAAATTTATGTATATGTTTTTAAAAAGATTATTCCCAAATCATATAAATGAAATTGATTGTATAGGAGGAATAATTTAAATGGAAAAACAACTATCTACAAATCAAGTAACTATAATAGCTTTAGGTGTTTCTTTAAATGTTATTGGAGCATTTATAGCATTAACTTTAAGACTTCCTATATACCTAGACTCAATTGGAACTATACTTATAGCGTGTATACTAGGGCCTAGATATGCTGTTTTAACAGGTGTTTTAGGAAGTTTGGCAAGTGGTATGACATTTGATATATATTCATTATTTTTTATGCCAGTTCAGATATCAACAGGATTAATATCTGGTCTTATGTTTAAAAAAGATTTTTTAAAGGGAGAAAAAATATTTACAGGAGTAATGGCTTTTTCAGTTCCAACTTCTATATTAAGCGCTATAATAGCAGCATTTGTATTTGGAGGTGTAACTTCATCTGGATCGTCTTATATAGTACAAATGTTATCGGTATTTGGAATTAATAAAGTTGTGGGCGTTTTTTTAACACAAGTATTAACTGATTATGCAGATAAGTTTATAGCAGTTTTAATTGTTAATTATGCAGTTTCATTAGTTCCTAGTAATATAATAAATAAATTGAAATTTAAAAAGAATTATATGGAGATAAAAAATGGATAGATATAGTGAAATAAAAAATAAAAATAGTCGTGAAATAGTGCTACTAAAGGGATTTTCCTGTATATGGGGGAAGTGTTCATTTTGTGATTATATATTAGATAATGATAATGATGAAGAAGAAATGAATAAATTAAATTTTGAGATATTAGAAAAAGTAAGTGGTAAGTACAAAGTATTAGAGATTATAAACTCAGGGAGCTGTTTTGAACTTCCAAAAGATACTTTAGAGAAAATAAGAAGTGTAGTAAAAGAGAAAAATATAGAAAAATTATTTTTAGAAAGTCATTGGTGTTATAAAAATAGACTTGATGAAATGAGAAAATTTTTTAATATACCTATAATATTTAAAATCGGAGTAGAAAGTTTTGATTATGATTTTAGAAATAACTTTCTAAATAAAAATGCGAAATTTAAGTCAGTTGATGAGTTGAAAAATCACTTTGACTCACCTTGTATGATGGTAGGTATAAAAGGGCAAACCAAAGAGATGATAGATAAGGATATGGATATAGTTTTAAAAAACTTTAAACATGCAACTGTAAATGTATTTATAAACAACACTTCTAGTATACAAAGAGATGAAGAACTGGTTATCTGGTTTAAAGAAAAGTATAAATTCTTGGATGATAACGAAAATATAGAAGTTCTTTATAATAATACTGATTTTGGAGTTGGGGAGTAAAACATGTATGAATTTGGTAAAAATGTTACAATAATATGAAAATTTTTCAAAAAATATAGAACTAAGTTCATATTTAGTATAATATAATAACAAAGACGAAGAACTGAGGTGCTAATATATGAACAACATTATAAAGAAGACATTAATAATATGTACAATGTTAATAGTTACAGTTAGCATGCTTTCAGGATGTACATCAAATGAAAGTGTTACTGATAATAATATAAAAGTAAAAAAATTAGAAGATGAGGTTGAAAGTGTTAATATAAGCGAGAAAGATGCTAAAGTATTAAAAATAGGAAAAACAGAAATTATAAATGAAAATAAAGATGGAAATAACGCAAACCTTAAGCTTATAGATACTAAAACTAAAGTTACAAATATAAGTGATTTTAATATAAGAAATATAGAATTAACGCTTAGAGAGTATGATAAAGACAATACTGCTTTAGCAAAAACACAGTCACTGTCTAAAATTACATTAAAGCCAAATGAAAGTGCAGATATACAAGCAGCACATAAAAAATATGCTGAAAATGCTAAGGTAATAGGCTATTCATATAATGTAGGAAATAAACTTGTAGATGTAGATCTAGAAACTAATAAGGTTGACATATCAAACACTAGAGATAGAATAATAAAAGATACTAAGTATGATATATTAGGAATATCTAAGCCTGAAATAGTAAATGAAGTTAACGGTGGATATAGTTCTAAAATTACTATAAAAAATATTTCAGATAAAGATATAGGTAGTGTAGTTTTACAAGTTGCAGAGTTAAATGATGAAAATGAATACACTAATATATCCTATTTAGACTCATATGAAGTAATAAAAAAATCCCAAGAAGTAAGCTTAATTTCTGTTCATTCTGAGGATGCAAAAAACTTGGAGGTAATAGGCTATATTTATGATGATGTAAAAGATAATACTACTGTAGAAGTAAATTTAAAATTAAATGAAGTAATATTACTAAAATAAATTAAACAAACTACTAGCAGAACACTAATTAAGAAAAAATTAAACTAAAAAAAAGAAAATTTTTTTATGAAATAGTATTGAAAATTAATAATATATAGTATATAATAAATAACAAATAGAATAAAGAATATAGCTGAGAAGGAAAATAGTAAAAAGCAAGTTTGTATTCAGAGAGTGAGTGGTTGGTGAGAACTCATTACAATGGTTTTTGAATCCATTCCGGAGCTACTAGTCTGAAATATATTAAGATTAGTCGTATACCTACGTTACAGGGTTTGAGGAGGTTTATACTTTGTAAGTATAAACAACTAGGGTGGCAACGCGGATAATAAGACTTTCGTCCCTTTTTTAGGGGATACGAGGGTCTTTTTTTATTTCTCTTTTTAGGTTGTATAATTAATTGCACATTAAATAAAACACTCGTTAAAGTTAAATTATGATAAAATAATGTTTCATATGGACAGAATTATACAAATACATTTTATCATAAAAAGAAGAAAAAGTATATATTTAAATATTTATTAAAAAGTAATATCTGCAAATGCAATAGTTAAAAATTTAACATTTATAAAACTTAATTAATTTAAAGAAAATTTTAAGATAGCTATCCATAGAATGAATTACAGGCCTAGAGAAATAATAATATTTATAAATACACATGAAAATTTTTATATGAAATTAGTAAAAAGTGTTGCAATTAATTTAACAAGTAAGATTTTAAAAAAAATTCTAGTTAAATATTTTATAACAAAAGATAAAACTTAAAAAGTATGAATACAATAAAGTAATATATAAATTAATAATTAATAGGTTTTAAGGAAATAATATTATTTTAAGGAGATGATACTTATGAAACAAGAAAATAATAAACAAAACTATGCTAATCTAGATTTTGTAAAATTAAATGAAACTTTAGCAGATCCTGAATTTGCAAATTGGTATTATAATCAAATAATGAATGGAACTGATGCTAATCTAGAAATGCTGGGATTTGTAGATATTTTGAAAAAGTATGCAGACGGGGAATATAAATAAACAAAAAGAAACCTCATATATATGAGGTTTATTTTTGT
>NZ_JAKEDR010000057.1 GCF_023653455.1 Paraclostridium ghonii | reverse complement strand
ATACAGGAGACATGATATTAGATATTATAATTAATGAAAAAAGTGAATTATGCACAAATAAAGAAATTAAGTTTATTTGTGATATAAATTTTTCAAAAGTTAATTTTATAAAACCAGTAGATATATCAAGTATATTTGCAAATATTTTAGATAATGCAATAGAAGCATGTGATAAAATACATGATGAAAATATTGATAAATATATTAGAATTAAAGGGACTATAACAAAATCATTTTTTGTACTTAAATGTGAAAATAGTAAGGTAAATAGTATTACAATTAATAAAAATAGATTATTAACAGACAAAAGGGATAAATTTATACATGGAATAGGAATACAAAGCATTAAATCATCTTTACAAAAATATGATGGAGAATTATTGTTTGAAGATGAGAAGGATAAATTTATGCTAAATATATACATACCATTGAACCGAAATACTGATACCTGTGTATGTGAACCCACTATTTGAGACATATATATTGATACTAACAAATAAGGATATTATCTTTTTGACAATAAAAGATAATATCCTTATTTTTATATTCACTAATTTTTCTATTGTATATTTTTTTATTATCATTTAAAATTTGTATAATTCAATAATTTTAGGTCAATAAATTAATTACAAATATATATTGGGATTTTAGTAACTCAAAAGTCTTTAATATATAGACGATACATAAGGAGGAAACAGCTGTGGGATTTTTGCGATTAAAAGACATTAATAAGTATTACAAATTAGATAATAAAGAAACATTTCATGCATTAAAAAATATAAATATTGAATTTAGCAGAGGAGAGCTTATATCAATTATAGGGGAATCAGGTAGTGGTAAATCTACTATGATGAACTTAATAGGAGGTTTAGATTCACAATTTAAAGGTGAATTATTAGTAGATGGAAAAGATATAGGTAAGTTTTCACAAAGAGAGTTAGATGAGTATAGAAAAGGTAAAATAGGATTTGTATTTCAAAGTTGTAACTTAATACCTCATCTTTCAATACTAGATAACGTGACCATTGCACTAACATTATCCAATATAAGTAAAAAAGAACGTATAGAAAAAGCCAAAGAGGCTTTAAAGGAAGTTGGATTAGAAAAACATATAAACAAAAGACCAAATCAGCTATCAGGAGGGCAAAAGCAAAGAGTTGCTATAGCAAGAGCATTAATAAATGATCCTGAAATAATATTAGCAGATGAGCCAACAGGAGCATTAGACTCAGAAACTACTATACAAGTGTTAAACATTATAAAAGACATTGCAAAAAAGGGAAGACTAGTAATAATGGTAACTCACTCAGAGAAAGTTGCATCATATTCTACTAGAGTAGTTAAAATATTTGATGGAGAAATAATTGAAGATGTATATAATAAAAAATTAATTAAATGCAAAAACGAAAATGCATATGATGAGCTAGCAGTTGAAAAAGTTGGTTCTAAAAAACGAAAACAAAATCTAAGCTTTTTCTCAGCAGTAAAGTTAGCAGCACATAATATGAAACAAAAGCTTAAGAGAAATATACTGGTTTCATTAGGTGTGAGTATAGGTATAATGAGTATTGTGACTATGTTATCACTAGGAAATGGTCTAAAAGCTTATTTTAATGATATGTTAAATGATTTTATGAATCCAGTAGTTGTTGAAGCTACCATGCCAATAGAAGATAAAGATGACCCTTCAGCTGCAATGAAGGTTATGATGGGAAATGCTATACCTTTTAAGCAAAATAATATAGATGAATTGTCTAAAATTGATGGGGTTGTAAAGGTTGAAAAAGGATTTAATTTTATGTCTATGACAGGAACTAATACAATCAAGCTTGGCGATAAGCAAAGTGATGTTATGGTCTTACAGGCTGCATCTTCGAAGTTAACGGAAAAGAATTTAGTAGATGGAAAATTGCCAGGTAAAGGTGAGATTCTTATCAATCAAGTAATGGCAGAAAAATTAGGTAATAATGTTATTGGAAAAACTGTTGAGCTAAATATTATAAGTAACGGACAAGTTGTAAAAGATGAATTTGTAGTTAGTGGTATTTATACAACTGGAATTGATGATTCAATGTCTGATAGCATGGAAACTGCACTTATTAACTTTGATGATATGAATAAGTTATATAATAAGGCAGGTACAGAATTAGAGGTTGGTTCAGTTTATTTAGTAGCGAATAATGAAGATGATGCTAGTAGAATAAAGGATGAGATAAAAAAGCTAGGATATAATGGTTCTCAAGAAGAAATGATGGGAGATCAGATGTTGACTATGCTGAATGTATTAACAATAGTTTTAGCAGGAATTGCAGGTATATCTTTAGTAGTTTCATCAATTATGATTTTAGTTGTGTTATATATTAGTGTAGTTGAAAGAACTAAGGAAATTGGATTACTAAGGGCAATTGGAGCAAGAAGCAAGGATATAAAGAGAATATTTGTATCAGAAGCTTTTTTAATTGGTATATCAAGTGGAATAATTGGAATAGCAACTGCTTTTGTAATATCAATATTTGTAAATAAAGCTTCAAATCAAATGTTTGATATAACAGTAATGAATATAACACTTAATTATGCTTTATTAGGAATAGGAACAAGTACAGTTGTTAGTATGTTGGCAGGTTTATTCCCAGCAAACAAAGCAGCTAAACTAGATCCAGTAGATTCTTTAAGAACGGAATAATTTTGTGATTTTAAGAAATACCCTATAGAGTTTACATACTTAAAAAGTATAGCTCTATAGGGTATTTTTAAGTTTAAATTTAATGTTTATTTAAGATTAAGTTTATTTTCAATTAAGTTTAAACTTATATAATTAAATAAAGTTAGTAATAAGACGTTAAATACTTAGGAGGATAAATATGAAAAAAATAGTATGTACTTTATTAGGAATAGGAATAATTTTCGCTGGAGCTTTTTGGGCAAAGGAATACTCTGATAATAGATATGAAGTTTCAAATAGTTATTACACACAAATACCATTAGATGAGATAAACGAAGATTCTTGGTTATCAAATAACAAAGGTAAAAAACAAGAACCAGGGAAATCATACGCTTTAATCGGGTATGATAAAGAAGGAAATAAAAGAGAAGTATTTTTTAGTAAAAAAGGAAAAGCAAAAGATTACTATGCTCCAGGAACTTATATAAAAGTTGATACTAGTAAAACAATGTCTTTAAAAGAAAGTGTTGTTAACAAAGAAGAAGTTCCATCGAAAGCTTTAGAAAACATAGAAAAATTAGGTACTAAAAAATAAATATATAAATAGTAATCCCTATATGCCAATACTTCTAAGCATACATATAGGGATTACTATTTTGTAAAAAATTACCCTCGGAAAATGCTTGCATAGAGTGTTTTTTTATGTTACAATTTAGAAAATAATATCAATTTAGGATAGTTATTGTTTAAGCAAGCTAAACCTATATAGCACGGATAAAACATATGTGTTTTTTATCTGGGTCTATATAGGTTTTTTGTTTAGGAGGGTGCATTCATGATTATAAATAAAATACTAAATAATAACGTAGTTGTCATATTAGATGAAAATAAAAAAGAGCAAGTAGTAATGGGTAGAGGAATTGCTTTTAAAAAACGACCAGGAGATACAATAGATAAAAAAATGGTCGATAAGGTATTTATGCTATCAGATGCAAGTATGAACAATAAGTTTAAGGAACTTATTCTGGATTTACCTATAGAGTATATTGAAGTTGCAGATGACATTATTAGATATGCAAAACTTAATTTAGGCAAAAAGTTAAGTGAAAATTTACTAATTTCATTAAGTGATCATATACGTAATGCAGTTGAAAGATCTAGAGATGGAATAAGTATAAAAAATCCTATAGTATGGGATATAAAAACATTTTACAAAGATGAATTTAAAATAGGATTAGAAGGTATAAAAATAATTAAGGAAAAAATAAATGTAGAGTTACCAACAGATGAAGCAGGATTTATAGCTATACATATAGCTAATAGTTTAATGGATGAAAGCTTAACTAACATGTATGATATTACAAAGATTATGCAAGAGATACTAAATATTGTTAAGTATTATTTAAATATAAAATTTGATGAAGAGTCAGTTTATTTTTATCGATTTACTACTCATATAAAGTTTTTCGCACAAAGGCTTATATCTAGAAAAACTTATGAGGATGATGATGACGATAGTTTACTTGAAATAATTAGATTAAAGTATGCAGATGCATATAAATGCGTTAATAAAATTAGTGAGTTTATTTATAAAAAGTATAAGTATATTATTTCTAATGAAGAAAAATTATATTTAACTATTCACATTGCTAAAATTATGAATAAAGCAAGCTAGTTATATTACACATAATATATAAAATTAAAAAGGAGGTATATCAAAATAACTATTATTTTTTACGCTTAAGGATAGTACATTTATTAAAAGACTGTGTATAAATTATGAAACTTAGTTACATTAATTACTATGTTTTGAGCGTAAAAAAGGATTTTGAGCAACGGACGAAGTCGTTGGCGACATGAGCAAAGCGAATTTTTATTATTGGATAGTGACATTAAGTTGGCTAAACCTTCACATTTCATATTAAAAAGATGAAGAGATGGAGGAATTAAAAATGGGAAAATATGAACAATTGGCAACAAACATAATAGAAGAGATAGGCGGGAAATCAAATATCCAAAGTTTAACTCATTGTGTAACTAGATTAAGATTTAAATTAAAAGATGAGTCAAAAGCTAATGATGAAAAGTTAAAAAACATGGATGGTATTGTTACGATATTAAAGTCAGCTGGGCAATATCAAATTGTTATAGGTAATCATGTATCTAAGGTTTATGAAGACATTTGCGAATTAGCAGATATTTCTTCTCAAACTGAAGAAGAAAATTCAGACAATCAAGATAAAAAGTTGTTTGATAAAGTTATTGATGTTATATCTGGAATATTTCAACCTATTTTAGCTGTACTTACTGCAGCAGGAATGATAAAAGGATTTTTAGCCTTATTTAGTGCATTAGGTTGGGTTAGTTCAGAGAGTGGAACCTACCTTGTTTTAAATGCAATTGGGGATTCAATATTTATGTATCTACCTATAATCTTAGGTTATACATCAGCTAAAAAATTTGGATTAAAGCCTTTTGTTGGTTTATTAATAGGAATAACTATATGTTATCCATCTATGCAACAAAGTGCTTTATCATCAACATTACAACCTCTATACACATTGTTTGATGGAACAAGTTTTGCATCACCAGTATATTTAGAATTTTTAGGAATTCCTATTATATCTATGGACTATACATCAACGGTAATACCTGTAATATTTATATGTTTTGTGGCATCTAAGTTTGAAAAGATATTTGATAAGATAGTTCCTGAATTGCTTAAATTTTTCTTTGTTCCAATGTTAACGTTATTATTCTCATTAGTATTAGGATTTATAGTTATTGGACCTATAGCTACTTATTCATCTATGATGGTTGCTAATACTATAATAGCTATACGTGGGTTCTCACCATTAATTGCAGGAGCAATAGTTGGATTCACATGGCAAATATTAGTTATATTTGGTATACACTGGGGCTTTATTCCGGTTTATATAAACAATATATCTACAATAGGGTATGACAATGTTATGATGCCTTTCTTTGGAGCGACATTTGCATCAACGGCTGTTGTTATAGCTATAATGATTAAAACAAAAGATAAGAAGTTAAAGGAATTATGTATTCCAGCAGCTATATCAGGTATATTTGGAGTTACGGAACCTGCAATATATGGTATACTTTTACCTCTTAAGAAACCTTTTATAATAAGTTGTATTGCATCAGGTATAGCAGGTGCATATTATGGATATGCAGATTTAAAGGAGTTTATCATAGGGGGATTAGGGATATTTGAATTTCCTGCAATGATAGATCCTGCTACTAATAGCTTAGACAATCTAATGGTTGGAGTAATTGGAGTAGTTATTGCTATGAGTATTGGATTTATACTTACTATTGTATTTTTTAAAGAAGAAGTAAAAGAAGAAGTTAAAGCTGATACTGAAGATGTAAATAAAGATATAAGAAAATCAAGTTTAGCAAAAGAAGAATTAAAAATACCTATAAAGGGTGAAATTATAAAATTAAGTGAAGTGCCAGATGATGCGTTTGCACAAGGTATACTTGGAAAAGGTTTAGCAATAAAGCCTTCTGAAGGGATAGTTAAATCTCCAGTAAAAGGAAAAGTTACAATCTTATTCCCGACACACCATGCAGTTGGATTAACTAGTGAAAATGGTACAGAAATTTTAATACATGTAGGCATGAATACAGTTAATTTACAAGGTAAACACTTTAATCCTAAAGTCAAAGAAGGGGATTTAGTAGAAATAGGAGATGAGTTACTAGAATTTGATATAAAGGAAATTGAGGATTTGGGATACTCAACTATTACACCAGTAATAGTAACTAATTCAGAACAATATCTTGAAATTTTAGAAAGTGGATTATCTAAAAGTAGTACTAATTTAATTACAGTTATTTCTTAAGAGGGAGGTTGGATTTATGAGTAATAATACATTTCCAAAAGAGTTTTTATGGGGAGGAGCTACAGCTGCTAACCAATGTGAGGGTGGATATAATGAAGGTGGTAGAGGCCTAGCAAATGTTGATGTTATCCCTTACGGAGAAGATAGACTTTCTATAATGGCTGGAACTAAAAAAATGCTAGAATTTGATGATAAATATTATTATCCATCTAAAGATGCGATAGATATGTATCATAGATTTAAAGAAGATATAGCTTTATTTGCAGAGATGGGATTTAAAGTTTATCGTATGAGTATAGGATGGAGCCGCATTTTTCCAAATGGAGATGAAGAGCATCCAAATGAAGAAGGATTACTATTTTATGAAGAAGTATTTAAGGAATGTAAAAAATATGGTATAGAGCCTTTAGTTACGATTACTCATTTTGATTGTCCAATTCACCTTATAAAGAAATATGGAGGATGGAAAAATAGAAAACTTATAGGATTTTACGAAAATTTATGTAATGTAATATTTAGACGTTATAAAGGTTTAGTAAAGCACTGGATAACATTTAATGAAATTAATATGATTTTACACTTACCATTTATGGGAGCTGGGTTGTTAGTAGAAGACGGAGAAGATTTTGAAAAAGCTCAATATCAAGCTATTCATCATGAGCTTGTAGCCAGTGCTATTGCAACTAAAATTGCTCATGAGGTAGATAAGAATAATAAAGTAGGTTGTATGCTTGCTGCGGGTAGTACTTATCCAAATACATGTAATCCAAATGATGTTTGGAAAGCTTATAAATCTGATAGAGAAGGATATTTCTTTATAGATGTACAAGCTAGAGGTTATTACCCTAACTATGCTATAAAGGAAATGGAGCTAAAGGGTATTATGCCAAGTATGGAAGAAGGAGATAAGGAGTTACTTAAAAAGCATACGGTAGACTTTATATCACTATCTTATTATAATAGTCAGTTAACAAGTGCAGACCCAGAGGTGAGTAAGTTAAGTGAAGGAAATGTATTTCCAACATTAAGAAATCCATATTTAAAAGCAAGTGAGTGGGGATGGCAAATAGATCCACTTGGATTTCGTATTACACTAAATAGTTTATATGACCGATATCAAAAGCCATTATTTATTGCAGAAAATGGATTAGGAGCAATTGACTCAATAGATGAAAGTGGAAATATAAATGATGATTATCGTATAGATTATTTAAAAGAGCATATAAAAGCTATGAGAGATGCAATCAATATAGATGGAGTTGAAATATTTGGATATACTACTTGGGGATGTATTGATTTAGTAAGTGCATCTACTGGTGAAATGAAAAAACGTTATGGATTTATATATGTAGATAAAGATAATGATGGAGATGGAACTTTAAAAAGATACAAGAAAAAATCTTTTTATTGGTATAAAAATGTTATAAAAAGCAATGGGGAAGTATTAGATTAACCATTTATTAAAAAAGTTCATAGATAAATATAGTGAATAATAAAATGGATACCAGATAGGTATCCATTTTGTTTTACAAATAAAAGAAATTTATTTATATATTAATATAAACACTCTTAATTAATATAAGTTATTGACTAATTTTAATTTAAGAGGTCCTAAATTTTATAGTGTAGTAAGAGCGATATGAATAGATTTAATATATAAGAATATAATAAAATGTAATGAAATTTAAATTTTAGGAGAAAGATTTAAATGCTAAATAGTAGTGTATTATTTACAAAAAAAGAATTACGTACATTTTGTACCTATAGATTTATATTTGGAATAGGTTATAGTGTTATGATTCCGATAATACCACTTTACCTAAATTCACTAGGTATAACTACTGTAATGATAGGAACTGTACTTTCTTTATATGGAGTTAGTAAGGCAATAGTTCAAATGCCCTTTGGAGCTATATCTGACTATATAGGTGATAAACTAGTTTTAATGGTAGCAATATTATTAATGGTGTTTATACCTTTTTCATACACACTAAACAAATCACAAATGATATCAAGTTGTATATACATAATCCAAGGTGCTATATTAGGAATGGCTGCTCCAGCTACATTTTCCATACTATCAAGATCATTAGATCCAAAAAAGCGAGGAGAATGTACAGGCTTAGCTTCTGCAGTATTTACCCTTGGAGGAGGGATTGGAGCAGCTATAGGTGGGGTTATAGTTTCCAAGATAAGCAATTATAATTTATCATTTTATATATCATCTATAATAATATTAATATCATTAATCTATGTAAAATTTAAGATAGAAAGACCTACCTATAAGCGTAGTCCTAAAATAGATGGGAATCATAAATCAAATAAAACATTTTATCAAATAAGAAAATATAAACTTGGATATAAAATAATAGTATTAGGAGCTATAGCATTTTTAGGTGATTTTATTTATGGTTGTGTTGTTGCACTTTTTCACTTTTATGGAAGAGATGTACTAGGAGCAACAACATCATATACATCAGCAATAATATCTATATACCTTATAGTATTTGGGGTAGGAGCTCCTATTGCAGGTTGGGTAAGTGATAAAATAGGAAATAAAAAACAATTGTTTTTATCGTTTACAGTTATGAATATAAGCTTATTAGGATTAGCGCTAACAAGAAATATACCAATTTTTACGGCAATTATTATAGTATATTTTTTAGGAGCAACTTTTTTAAATGCATCCTTACAAAGTTCTCTATCTGAGTTCGGGGACAAACCTAAAATTAAGGGTATTGTGTTTGGTTTTGTAGGAGCGTCAGAATCATGTGGATATGCATTTGGACCTATAGTGTCAGCCTATGTATATGAAATTAATAAGTCTTGGTTATTTTTGGCGCTACTATTTGTTTCTATTACAGTATTCTTAGTTTATTTAGTTTTAAACAAAAAGGCAGCTATATAATATTATATTAATAAGAAATTACTATAATATTAACAGTTAATCTATTCAAGGATATAATTATACATAGACTATAATTAGTGTTACCATATATAGTGAAGTATTAAATTAGATGATGGCAGATAAAAGATATTTATGCAATTTAAGAATTATTTAAAAATACAGGTATTTAGAATGGGAATAAAGATTTAAAAAAATGGGGGATTTAACATGAAACTATCAAAAAAAATAATAGCAATGTCAATTATGAGTACTTCAATTCTAGTGTGTTCAAGCAATATTGTAGCTAATGCTGCTCAAAAAGAAGATGTGAATTCATCTTATGATACAGTACAAACATCAATGGATAGAAGTAAAAGAGTACCAGTAGCATTTCGTTGGGTGGTAGAAGTAACAAGCGGTTCAGGAGCAGCTGTTTATAGTAGCCCAGGCGGAGGACATGAAGTAGTAAAATTAACAAGCGGTGCAAAAGTACTTTACGGTGGAGAAACTAGAGAAGTAAATGGTGAGAAATGGTATAAAATATCAGAAAACTCTTATACAGGTTGGGTAAGTGAACATCATTCAAAATTATATTATATACTTATATAATTTGATTGTATTAGCATACAAATAATATAAAATATTATAAAATAGGCATGAGTTTGAATTAATTTCAAACTCATGCTATATAAATGTAGAATTGTTAATATTTTAATTAAGATTATAATAAATAAATTAAAAATACAGACTATATAAATTTTTATTTTCCTTCATCCAAATATTCATATCTTTTATCATATCATTGTATGAACTGACTTTGTAATTGAAGTCTTTTTTTATTGTTATTAAACTTTTGTCAGAGTAGATATCATCAAATGCTTCTATAGTAATATTATTTTTTTCAAATTCATTTTTTATAATATTGAGTAAATCATATTTCGAAATTTTCGAGTCACTTGCTATATTATAAATACCGTCTATATTTATATCTAATGCTTTATCTATTACCTTTGCAAGTTCCAATGTTGTTATTCCATTCCAATAAACATTAGTAAATCCTTTTATATATCCTTCTTGATTCATAAACCAGTTAAATAATCCACTACCGTTTTTTAACTCAGGTCCAATTATAGAAGTTCTAATTGTAAGTGAATTTTTATCACAAATTTCACCTAAGTTTTTGCTTAATCCATAAATTCCATCTTCATCCTTAAAAGAGTCTTCTGAGTAATTTCCCTTTGTACCATTAAATACACAGTCTGTACTTAAGTGTAATATTTTTATATTTTCAATTTCTCCTATTCTAGCTAAAAATCTAGGGAAGAATGTATTTACATATATAGTATTTTTAATATCTAATTCTGCTGATTTATTTAAAACCCCAATACAATTGATAATAACATCTGGATTGATATTTTTAATCAACTCATTAATTTTTTCAAGATTATCTATATCACAGATTATACTATTTTCATTTAGTTTATTTTTATGACAAACATTATATACAGTATATTTTTCCTTCATTTTTGATAAATACATTGTGACCATATGTCCTGCCATACCAGTTGCACCAAACACTAATATTTTCTTCATATAAACCCTCCTTAGTGTTTTTTCCAAACATTTTTATTTATATAATCAATATAACTAACAATACATCGTACAATTTTTTTTGAAACATTTTCAGTATCATAATCTTTTACTATAGTTATACAGTTGTCTTTAGATTGACCTACTACAATATCTATTGAGTTTTGTATTGTATCAAAGTTTAAGCCACTCATTATTAAAGTGCCTTCATCCATTCCTTCAGGTCTTTCATGAGAATTTCTTATGGTTACTGCAGGGAATCCTAGTATAGATGATTCTTCTGTTATGGTGCCACTATCAGATAATGTACAATATGCATTTAATTGTAAATATATATAATCAAAGAAACCTAATGGCTTAGATAGAATTATTCTTTTATCTAGGTCTATATCTTTTATAAGATCTATTTTCTTTTTTGTTCTAGGATGTGTAGAAAATATTATCTTCTTGTCATAGTGTTTTGCTATTTTATTTAGGGAGTTAATAAGTTGTACAAAATTATCGTCTATATCTAAATTTTCTTCTCGGTGAGCGCTAACAACGAAGTATTCCTTTGGAGTTAATGATAGAGATTCTAGTATAGTAGATTGGTTAATTTTATCCATATGGTATTTAAACACTTCTTTCATACTAGACCCAGATTTTATTATAGTTTCAGGACTTATTCCTTCTGATTCAAGATATTTTCTTGCATGTTCAGTTAAAGTGAAATTAATATCACTTAAATGATCTACAATTTTCCTGTTTATTTCTTCAGGAACCCTTAAATCAAAGCATCTATTTCCTGCTTCCATATGAAATATTGGGATTTTCTTTTTTTTAGCGGCTATTACAGATAAGCAAGTATTTGTATCTCCGTATAACAATAGTGCATCAGGTTTTTCTAGTTCTAATAGTTCATGCACTTTTATTAAAATATCAGCAATTGTTTCTATAGCATCATTTTTTGCTGAGTTTAAGAAATAATCAGGTTTTCTTATTTCTAAATCTTTAAAAAATATTTCATTTAGTTCATAGTCATAGTTTTGACCAGAGTGAACTATTATGTGATTCGTATATTTATCTAATTCATTTATAACTCGACTTAGCTTGATTATTTCAGGCCTAGTTCCAATTATAGTCATTATTTTTATCAAAGTTTTACCTCACCTACTTACTATTTTTAGAAAATGAATTTAGTTTATCTTTTATATAATCTAAATTTAATAATAAAGTTTTCATTTCTTCTAAGCTTAATCTATGAGTATTGTGAGAATTATAATCTTCCAAACAAGATAGATGATCTTTTCCAGATGTAAAATATTTATCGTAATTTAAATCTCTATTGTCAGCTAATATCCTATAGTATAAATCGCAATCTTCGGATTTGGAAAGTTCTTCCCTTGTAGCTAGAGTTTCATATAATTTTTCTCCATGTCTTGTACCTATAGTTTTAATATTTATATCATATGCATCAAATATTTCGATTAAAGCATTTGCTAGACATTCTATAGTTGCAGCTGGTGATTTTTGTATAAATAAATCGCCTTGATTTCCATGTTCAAATGCATATAAGACAAGTTCAACAGCATTATCCAAGCTCATCATAAACCTTGTCATATTTGAATCTGTTATAGTTAAATCTTTTTTATTTTCTATTTGCTCTATGAAAAGTGGTATTACTGAGCCTCTAGAGGCCATAACATTTCCATACCTAGTTATACATATTAAGGTATCTTTAGGATCAAGTAGTCTAGATTTTGATACAGCTATTTTTTCCATCATTGCCTTTGATATTCCCATAGCATTTATAGGATAGGCAGCTTTATCAGTGCTTAAGCATACAACTTTTTTTACTCCATTACATATACAAGCATTTAAAACATTTTCAGTTCCTAGTATATTGGTTTTAACTGCTTGTATGGGATAAAACTCGCAAGATGGAACTTGTTTAAGGGCTGCAGCATGAAATACATAATCAACACCATTTAATGCATAGTTGATACTATCGAAATCTCTTATATCACCAATATAAAACTTTAGTTTACTATTTTTGTATAATCTTCTCATATCATCTTGTTTTTTTTCATCTCTGCTAAACACTCGTATTTCCTTTATATCTGTATTGATAATTCTTTTTATCAAAGCATTTCCAAACGAACCTGTACCTCCAGTTATTAATATTGTTTTATCTTTAAACATATTTTCACCCTTTATTATATGATTTTTATGTCGTTATAGTTAATATTATGCTGTAAAAGTTTGATATGTGCATAATAACATAATTTAAAAAAATTCATATTATATAAGTATAAAGGTTAGTTAACTTTTACAGTTTTACAATATTAAGGAGGAAGTATTCTATGGAAAATAAAACTATTATGGTTATAGATATACCATTTAATATACCGACAAATCCATTTTGGCCAGGGTTTAAAGATTTAGATACAGAATCTAAAAAATTATCTCAAACTAAAGAATGGATTGATTATAGAATAAAAATATTTAATAAATATACTTTGCTAAGTTTAAAAAATCAAACTAATCAAAATTTTAAATGCGTAATGAGATATACTAAAGAAAGTGAAGAATTAGTGTTTGACGCATTGTCTAAACATGAGAAACTTCCAGATAATATAATATTTACATCAGATGGAGACGAGGCAATATATAGCTTAATGCAAGGATATGATTATATTTATCATATAAGAATTGACAGTGATAATATGTTTAGTAAAGACTTTATAGATATATTATACAACACTTCATATTATGAAGGATTAGAGTGTATATTGTGTAAAAGAGGATATATGTATGATGAAAAAGATGACAGATTAGCATCAATGTGTCATGGATCACCTTCATTTTATGCTTTAGTTTATACTGTAGATGACTTTTTTTTCGGGTTTAGACATAATACAGAACCTGATCATTGGGGAGCTGCTAGCTTGACTCATGAAGTAATAGATACTTATAGCTATTTAGTGACTGTGCATGAAAAAAATGTAAGTAATAACTTTGATACTGTTCTTGAGTATAAATATATAGAAAGTAAAGAAATATATGGAGATGAAAAAGAAAAGATTTTAAAAGAATTTAATTTAAAATAATTTTAAATTCAGAATGAAAAATAGCAAAGTTTAAATAAATTTAAACTTTGCTATTTTATATTTAAAATAGATTTTCTATAAAAGGTTTTTCTATTTTTTCTTTATAATCATCAATATGGTATTTTATGGTGTTTTTTATGCTATCATAATTGGCATTGATGTAATTTATACAATTTAATACATCAGAATATAAATCATTTGAATCTGTAGAAACAATAAGTTTATCGCAATCTATAGATTTTACAAAGTCAAAACATTTAAATCTATAGCCTAAACAAATAAAAGGTGTATTTGCAGTAGCAGATGTTATATTACCATGTAATTTGAAATTTATAGAGAATACACATTTTTTTAGTAAGCTCATCAACTGGCCACCACTGTATATATTAGTATCAACAATTAAGTTATCACTAGGTTTAATTTTTTTATAAAAATCTAAAAAAGGTTTTAAGTCTTGATCCCACATAATATATAGGTAAACTTTATACCCACTATCTATTAAATAATCACACACTTTTGCAAGTTCTTCAGAGACACTTTTTTCATTATTACCGTATATATTATTGAAGCTAGAGCCCCAGTTTACAGCAACAATCTTATCTGATGAATCTAATGCAGTTATAGGCATATAATCCACTAATGGTTTTTCTTGTAAAGCAAATCCAGGGTCTCCAGATACTATTAATTTACTAGTATCGACAAAGGATTTTTTTATTATATTATAAGTTAAAGGACCTCTGACTCCGACAAATTCACAATTAGGAATTACTTCTTGCAAAATAATTTCGGCATCATCAGGAAATAAATACGCAGGTGTATCTTCTTCCATTAGAGATGTTATATAATCCTTTTCAGCCCAGTCATATCCACTTCCCCAGATAAACACTTTAGACCCAGATTGAAAACTCCTATAAAGCATTTCTATATATCCAGGTAGTAAAAGAGATCCACCTCCTAAAACTACAACATCGTAGGTAGGCAAATTATTTAGATTACTATCTTCAAAATTATTTACTATTTTATATTTTTCAGAGACCCCATGCTTATCACACATATCCTTAAATATATCCCACATAAGCTCGTCACCTACATTATTTTGTCCAAGCCACCCAATATATAATAATTTTTTCATTTAACCAACTCCATTTTATTGAATATTTTTAAGTGAATTCATATATATATTTATTAACTTATCTATATTGGTTCTTATATCAAAAAAGCTTTTAGCCCAGTCATAGCAAGATTCGGTATAAATATCAAGGTCATTTTTATTTTCATACACATATTTAATATCATTATACAAGAAAGAAGCATTGTTAGATTTAATAGACTTATGGTCTCCAAAATAAACTCTCCATGCGCTTTCAATATTCTCATTATTAAGTATACCGAAATAACCATTGTTACCAGATGCAATAACAGGTTTCTTACAAGCGAATGCTTCTATAGCTACACGACCTGTTCCTACAATACAATCTGCATTAAGATAATAGTCAACAACATTTGTTTTACCACCGACTAAATGTATACATTCTTTTCCCAATAAAGCATTAGTTCTGTTTGCTATACCAACTAATTGGTTAAAGTCTGGACCATCTCCTACTATAATTAGATGTAAATTTAGATTTTCAATACGTACAAGGTCACGACAAACTCTCAATAAATTTTCAGCTACTCTTGTTTTACTCCAAGCAATTCTAGAACAATAAACAATAGTGAATGCATCTTTATCAATTCCTAGTTCCTCTTTTATGGATAAATCAGGGGTTTTTGTAACATAATTATCAAAATCTAGAGAATTTGGAATTACAGTTGAGGACACATTATATTCAAGTAGCCAGTCATAGGTAGGTTGGCTAACGCTTATTACAGAATCAGATAAATTAAGTCTATCATGCAAAATATCATAATAATAAAGTCCATGAACTGTAAAAATACATGGTATGTTAAGTTCTTTACCGATATCTACGCATAAAGCTCCTGAAGGAGATTGATGGGCATGAATTATATTTATATTTTCAGCTAAGATTATTTGTTTTATTTTGTTTTTATATCTGTTTGCAGTAGCTACATCTTCTATTACATATAATGGGAAATCTATATTATAAATAGTACACCCTAATTTAAGGAATTCAGATGAATAAGGGCCATGATCTGCCAACAAGCACACTTTTATGTCTCTATCTAAAAATTCTTTAATTAGACTATATACATGAGTTTCTGTTCCGCCTATATTTAAACTATCTAAAACCATAAGAACCTTTAAGTCTGTTTCTTCCATAGAAAACTTATTTGTATCATAATATAGTTTTGAACGTTGATTTTCATGAACTCTGTAATAGTAAAGTTCTTCGTTGATATTATCTATTCCAAACGGAAGTAATTTTGTAATAAACTCATAGTCTTCAGCGCCTTCTAGTTTTCGAGAAAGACCGCCTACACTATCAAACACAGTACCTTTAATTAATAAAGAACCATGACAAACACAGTTAAGACCAGATGAGTATTTATCTTTTATTTTATCTACACCAAATTCTATATCTGTTACTTCAGTCTTTGGAGTAGGGTCATCATTATTAAAAGAAGCATAATTAGTTCCTACAACATTTACTCCTTTATTATTATTTAGAAAATCAACTTGTTTTTTTATCCTGTCTTTATGAGATTTATCATCTCCATCGTGCATTGCTATATATTCTCCTCTAGCTAAAAAAAGACCATATGTTACAGAGCCTGCAAAACCAACATTTTTAGGTAGTTCTAGTAGCTTTATATAATCATCACTTTTAAAATTTTTCTTATTTTCTATTATCCAATTTTTTATTTTAGGTACGCTGTTATCTGTTGAATTATCATCAATAACAATTATTTCTATATTTTCATAAGTTTGATTTAATATAGAATCTAAGCAGCCTAAAATATAGTTTTCATTGTTATAGTTTGAAACAACGATACTAACTAAGCCATCTATTCTATTATACTTCATATAAGTAAACCTCCCTTGTAGTCTGTTAAAATAATATTGAATTATGAAATTAATATGAATTTTATTTGGCAATATACTATATAGTAT
>NZ_JAKEDR010000056.1 GCF_023653455.1 Paraclostridium ghonii | reverse complement strand
AAAGTTATATATGACAACAAAAACATGGCTGATAAACTAATTAACTTATCAAAAGAAAAATATGATGAGGGGCCTAAAAAAATATCAAAAGAAGAAATTCTAGTATTAAAAAATACCATCTTAGATGATATATCTAGACTAGAGAAAAAAGATGGGTTTGAAAATTTTGAATATGAATTTTTGACTAATATATATCTAAAAGATATAATAAAAGGATACTTTATTATAAATGGCAAATGGATGCCTAAAGATAAAAAAATATTTAAATATTTAGGCGAAAATGAAAAAAGCTTATTTGAATTATCAAAAAATGTGTATAAAGACTATAAATACAATAATCTAAAAAAAGTATATGAATATGTATTTAAAATAGATTAGAAGTATAAAATAAGTACTAATTTAAGGGGGTAATTGTATGCATAATGTAGATAAGAAAAAAATAGAAAATGCGGTAAAAGATATATTAGAAGCTATA
This sequence comes from Paraclostridium ghonii, assembly GCF_023653455.1. Classification (GTDB taxonomy): domain Bacteria; phylum Bacillota; class Clostridia; order Peptostreptococcales; family Peptostreptococcaceae; genus Paraclostridium; species Paraclostridium ghonii. The sequence goes on along the minus strand of NZ_JAKEDR010000056.1, from coordinate 17,042 downwards.
GGCGAAGATCCAAATAGAGAAGGATTATTAGAGACTCCAAGTAGAGTTGCAAAAATGTATGAAGAAATATTCTCAGGTATACATAAAGACCCTAAAGATCATTTAAAAATACTTTTCCAATCAGAACAACATGAAGAATTGGTTTTAGTTAAGGATATATCTTTTTATTCTTGCTGTGAACATCATTTAGTTCCTTTCTTTGGGAAAGCTCATATTGCTTATCTACCAAAGGATGGAAGACTAACAGGACTTTCTAAGTTAGCTAGGGTAATTGAAGATTTAGCTAAAAGACCTCAGCTTCAAGAAAGAATAACTAAAGACACTGCAGATATAATAATGGAAGAATTAAAACCTTATGGGGTTATAGTTGTTGTTGAAGCTGAACACATGTGTATGACTATGAGAGGCGTTAAAAAGCCAGGGTCAAAAACTATAACTTCAGCAGTAAGAGGTTTATTTGAAAAAGATATAGCTGCAAGAGCAGAAGCTATGAGTTTAATCAACTTGAGATAGGAGAGTTTATATGTTTGAATATGGCAAAAAAACTTATATAATGGGAATTTTAAATGTTACCCCAGATAGCTTTTCAGATGGAGGCAGTTATACAAGTTTAGAAAAAGCATTAAAACATGCCAAAGAAATGATAGATAGTGGAGCAGACATAATAGATTTAGGTGGCGAATCAACTAGACCTGGACATCAAAGTGTAGATGCTGCTGAAGAGTTAAAAAGAGTTATACCTATTGTAAAAGAATTAAAAGAACAGCTAAATGTTAAAGTTTCTGTTGATACTTATAAAGCTATAGTGGCAGAGGAAAGTTTAAAATTAGGAGCTGATATGATAAACGATGTTTGGGGTCTTAGAAAAGACCCTAATATGGCAAGTGTTGTAGCCAAATATGATGCGCATGTTTGTATAATGCACAATCAAGATACAACAGATTATGATAAAGATATAATGGAGTCTATTAAAGCATTTTTATTAGAGAGTATAAAAATAGCTAAAGAAGCTGGAATAGATGACAATAAAATTGTATTAGATCCCGGAATAGGATTTGGAAAAACCTTAGAACAAAATATAGAAGTTATGTCAAGGTTAAGTGAGTTAAAAGATTTAGGATACCCAATTCTTTTAGGTACATCAAGGAAATCTATGATAGGAAAAATTCTGGATTTAGAAGCTAAAGATAGAGTAGAGGGCACTATAGCAACTACTGTATTAGGAATAAAATCTGGCGTAGATATAGTTAGAGTTCATGATGTATTAGAAAATATAAGAGCAATTAAAGTGGCAGATGCTATATGCAGAAGGTAGGTATAAAATGGATAAAATATTATTAAGCAATATGGGGTTTTATGGCTATCACGGAGTTTTTAAAGAAGAAAGTGTATTAGGTCAAAAATTTTTTGTAGATATGGAAGTATATTTAAATACTAAAGAAGCTGGATTAACTGATGATATGGAAAAGTCTGTAAGCTATGGGGATGTATATGAGTTAGTAAAAAATATAGTAGAAAATAAAAGGTTTAATTTACTAGAAGCTTTAGCTGAAAATATAACACAAGAAGTTTTAGGTGAATTTGAGTTAATTAAAGAAGTTATGGTTAGGGTTAAAAAACCAGAAGCTCCAGTTCCTGGTATATATGATTACTTTGGAGTGGAAATAAGGAGAGGTAGAAATGAATAAGTCTTATTTAGGTTTAGGAACCAATATAGGAGATAGGCTAAACTATATAAATGAAGCTTTGAAAATTTTAAACTCTAATCTCAATATAAATATAACTAAAAAGTCAAAACTTTATGAAACAAAAGCTTGGGGGTATAAAAACCAAGCAGATTTTTTAAACCTGTGTATTGAAATAGATACAAGTCTAAATCCGAATGAACTTTTAAAAGTTTGTCAAGGTGTGGAGAAAGATTTAAATAGAGAAAGAATAATCAGGTGGGGGCCAAGAACAATAGATGTTGATATATTATTTTTTAATGATATAATTTTACAAGAAGAAAATTTAGAGATTCCTCATCCGAGAATAAAGGAAAGAGCATTTGTATTGATACCGCTTATAGATTTAAATGATAAACTAAAAATAGATAATATAAGTATAAATGAATACCTAAAATCTTTGACGACTGAGGAAAGAGAAGAAGTAAAGGAGTTTATAGGTAATGAAGAATCTATTTAGTAAAAATTTAAATAAAAAAATAACTAAAGAATTAGAAATACCAAAAGATAGAATTGTAATGGCTGGTCCTTGTGCTATAGAAAGTTATGAACAACTTTTAGAAACTGCTAAGTTTATAAAGTCAAATGGAGCTAATATATTAAGAGGTGGAGCTTATAAACCAAGAACATCTCCAAAATCTTTTCAAGGATTAAAAGAAGAAGGATTAGAAATTTTAAAAGCTGTAAAAAAAGAAACAAACTTGCCTGTTATAACTGAACTTATGGATGCTAGAGATTTAGAAAAGTTATATGAAGTAGCTGATGTAATTCAAATAGGATCTAGAAATATGCAAAACTTTACTCTTTTAAGTGAGGTAGGAAAGCAAGATAAGCCTGTGATGCTAAAAAGAGGGATAAGTTCTACTATAACAGAATGGATAGGAGCGGCTGAATATATAGCAATAGGTGGGAATAATAACATCATAATGTGTGAAAGAGGAATAAGAACATATAATGATTATACAAGAAACACTTTAGATATTGCGGCAGTACCTATAATAAAAAAAGAAACAAATCTTCCAGTTATCGTAGATCCAAGTCATGCAACTGGAGTTAGATACTTAGTTAAGCCTATGTCTATAGCATCGCTAGCAGCAGGTGCTGATGGCATAATGGTTGAAGTTCATCCAAATCCAAGTGAAGCTCTATCAGATGGGCCTCAATCTCTTCATTTTGAAGAATTTACAGATTTGATGAAAAGCATAAAAAACTTATAGAGATTAAGAGGCTTAAAGCCTCTTTTATTTTTTGAAAATGAATTTTATAAAAATTTAAAAAATAGTATTGAATTTATATTAATTATACAAAATAGTAAAGTGAGACTTTTTTATAAGGCATCATAACTAAATAAATTAAATTAAAAAATAAATTTAGATAAAAAAAGAAGGAATTGAATAAAAAAAGTCGAATTATGTATAATGAGTATTTGACAAATTTCTAATATGTTGTAAAATAGTAATGTTAAAAAAATTACACCAGAAGGTGATAATATGAATGATATAAAAGATATAATAGAAGAAATTAAATCTAGATCTGATATAGTGAAGGTAATATCAGGCTACATTAAAGTACAGCAATCGGGAATAAACTACAAAGGATTATGCCCATTTCATGGGGAAAAAACGCCTTCGTTTTACATAAATACATCAAAGCAAATATATAAATGCTTTGGATGTGGAGAAGGTGGAGATGTAATAAACTTCGTTATGAAAATAGAAAATCTTGATTTTATGGATGCAGTCAAACTGTTAGCTAAAGAGTGTGGAATAGAAATAAACACAAATATGGATGAGCAATCAAAAATTAGGATGGAAAAAATAAAAAAAATTCAAGACATAAATACAGAAGCTGCCAGATATTATTTTTCCAATTTAATTAAGGAAAAAAATTATGGATATGAGTATTTAAGAAATCGAGGTCTTGATGATAAAATCATAAAGAAGTTTGGCTTAGGATATGCACCTAAAGCCTGGACTGATCTTATGGATTATTTAATTAGTAAAGGTTATGGTAAAGACACACTTGTTGAATGTGGACTCGTTACATATAAAAAAGAAGGGAATAAATACTATGATAGATTTATAAATAGAGTGATATTTCCAATTTTTGATTATAGAGGTAATGTTATAGGATTTGGAGGTAGAGTTCTTGATGATTCTCTTCCTAAATATTTAAATTCACCAGACACATTAGCTTTTAATAAAAAGTATAATTTATATGGTCTAAACTTTGCTAGGAAAAATATAACTGATAGAACTTTAATTCTAGTAGAAGGATATATGGACTTAATATCATTGTATCAATATGGAATAAGAAATGTATGTGCTACGCTTGGTACAGCCCTTACAGTAGACCAAGGGAACTTATTAAAAAGATATGTAGATACAGTTATAATTTCTTATGATTCTGACGATGCAGGGGTCAAGGCCACATTAAGAGCTGTAGATATATTAACTAGTGTAGGTATAAATGTTAAAGTATTGAATTTAAGGGATGTAAAAGATCCAGATGAGTTTATCAGAAAGTATGGTCTTTTAGAATATCAAAAATCTGTCGGAGAAGCTATTCATTATATTAGATATAAAATAATTAAGTGTAAGCAAAATTATAATTTATCAAAGGATGAAGAGCGATTAAAGTTTACTAAAGAATCTACAAGAATAATAAAAACTTTAAAAAGTCCACTTGATATAGATTATTATATTAACTTTTTGAGTTCTGAAAGTAAAATAAGTGTAGAATCTTTAAAAAAGGAAGTCTATGGTAAGAATTACAAATCTAATTATAATCCAAAGTTTAAAAATGACAAACATGTTCAAATAGATAAAAATGCATATAAAAGACCAACTATAATAAATAATGGTAATGAAATTATAGAAAGAACATTAGTAAGATTGCTTCTAGAAGAGAAAGAAATAAGAAAATCATTAATTTTAAAATTGGATGAAAATGATTTTACATTAAATGAAAATAAAGAAATTTTAAAATTTATAATGAAAAATGAAGAATTGGATAAAATAACTATTGACAAATTGAAAAGTTTAAACTTATCCGAAAATTATCTTTTGAATTTGTATAATATGAAGATAGAAAATATTAATCTTGCTGATAAAAAGAGTATAGAAGAAATAGTTAAAAAAGTAAAAAGAAATAAGCTTCAAAATGATATAGGTAATTTATTGAAGAAGCAAAAAGAATTAGAAAATGGAAAGTCTAATGATAATTCAAATGCGAAAGAGGTAGATGTACAAGTTATGGAAATTGCTATAAAGATAGTTGAACTAAGAAAGATGTTACAGAATATATAAAGGAAGGGAGGCTGACGTATGGAAACTAAAACACCAAAGAAAGAATCTAAAAGAGTAACAGCAAAATCGCTTATAGAAAAAGGAAAAAAACAAGGAAGTCTTACACTTATGGAAATAATGGAAGCTTTCTCAGAAACGGAACTAGATAAAGATCAAGTAGAAAATTTATATGAGACACTAGGTAATTTAGGCATAGAAGTAATACAAAAGAAAGAAGAAAAAGCTGATGCAGATATAGAGTTTACTTCATCAGAGGACTTAGATATCTCAAGTATAGATATAGATGATAGTATAGACGATGATTTATCTAAAGAAGAAAATACTATGGAGATTGAGCAAATAGATTTAACTCTTCCTAAAGGTATAAGTATAGATGACCCAGTTAGAATGTATTTAAAAGAAATAGGTAAAATACCTTTGCTTAAGCCTCATGAAGAATCTGAACTTGCAAGAAGAATGCATGAAGGCGATGAAATAGCAAAACAAAGGTTAGTTGAAGCTAACTTAAGACTTGTTGTAAGTATAGCAAAAAGATATGTTGGAAGAGGAATGCTATTTTTAGATTTAATACAAGAGGGTAACTTAGGTCTTATAAAAGCTGTTGAAAAGTTTGACTACACAAAAGGATTTAAGTTTAGTACTTATGCTACATGGTGGATAAGACAGGCCATAACTCGTGCAATAGCAGACCAAGCTAGAACTATAAGAATACCTGTTCATATGGTTGAAACTATAAATAAATTAATAAGAGTTTCTAGACAATTATTACAGGAACTAGGTAGAGATCCAAAACCTGAAGAAATTGCAAAAGAAATGGATATGACAGAAGATAAAGTTAGAGAAATTATGAAGATTGCTCAAGACCCAGTATCTTTAGAAACTCCTATAGGAGAAGAAGAAGATAGTCATTTAGGAGACTTTATACCAGATGATGATGCTCCTGCTCCAGCAGAAGCTGCAGCATATTCTTTATTAAAAGAACAAATAGAAGAAGTTTTAGGGTCATTAAATGAAAGAGAACAAAAAGTTTTAAAACTGAGATTTGGATTAGAAGATGGACGTGCTAGAACTCTTGAAGAAGTAGGTAAAGAATTCGATGTAACGAGAGAGAGAATAAGACAAATAGAAGCTAAAGCTTTAAGAAAATTAAGACATCCAAGTAGATCTAAAAAGCTTAGAGATTATTTAGATTAGTAAAAAAATTCGTCTATTATAGGCGAATTTTTATGTATACAAAAGATATATGAAAGGACGACAAAAATTGAGATTAACAGATAGATTATTAAAGATAGCAAGTCTCGTAGATGAAGGTAAAAAAGTTGCAGATATTGGAACGGATCATGGATATATACCTGTTTACCTTCTTAAAAACAAAAAAATAGACTTTGCTATATTAGCAGATGTAAATAAAGGACCTTTAGAGAATGCTAAAAAAGAAGTTAGACATAATAAATTAGAAGATAAAGTAGACTTAAGGCTAGGGTCTGGTATTGAAGTTTTAAATGAGAATGAAGTAGATCAAATTATAATAGCTGGTATGGGAGGTATACTTATAAGTGAGTTGTTGGAAGCAAAAAAAATCGTGGCTCAAAATGCTCAAAAACTTATATTACAACCAATGCAGGCGCAAAGTGAACTTAGAAAATATCTTTATGAAAATGGATATGAAGTTATAAATGAATTATTAGTAAAAGAGGACTTTAGAATATACGAAATAATAGAGGCTAAATATACTGGTAAACAAACAGAAGTTAGGGATAAAATATACTATGAGGTGCCAAATAAACTTATAGAAAATAAAGATGAATTATTGGTTGAATTTATAAATAAAAAAATAAATGCATACGAAAATATAATAAAAAAATTAGAAGGTAAAAGTGGAGAATCTATAGAAGCTAAGAGAAAAGAAACTGTAAAAGTTATAGAAAAACTTAAGGAGCTGGTATAAATGAAACTTAAAAGTTTTATAAAAAAAATAGAACAAAAGTATCCACTTAATTTAGCATATGATTGGGATAATGTAGGACTTATAGTAGGAGATTTTGAAAGTGAAGTAAAAAAAATTATGGTTTGTCTAGAAGCTAATGAAAAAGTTGTAGATGAAGCTATAGATAAAAATGTAGATTTAATAATAACTCATCATCCGTTTATATTTTCTAAAATGCAAAAAGTTACAACTTTAGATTTAAAAGGAAAGTTAATACATAAATTAATAAAGAATAATATATCTATATACTCTATGCACACTAATTTTGATATAGCTTTTGATGGACTAAATGATTATTTTGTAGATATGTTAGAACTTGAAAATGTAAAAATTTTAGATAAAACTAATAGTGAAAATCTATATAAGTTAGCTGTATATGTACCCAAAACACATATAGACGATGTGAGAATAGCTTTAGGAAATTCTGGAGCTGGACATTTAGGAAACTATAAAGAGTGCTCATTCAGCACTGAAGGCGAGGGCAGATTTAAGCCATGTGATGGAGCTAATCCATATATTGGAGAGACTGGAGCTCTAGAAAGTGTTCATGAAGTAAAAATAGAAACTATAGTTCCTCAAAAAATATTAGATAAAGTTATTAGTGGTATGACTAAAGCTCATCCGTATGAAGAAGTAGCATATGATTTGTACAAATTAGAGAACAAGGGTGAAGCTGTAGGACTTGGAAGGTATGGAAAACTTAAATGTAATATGAAATTTAAAGATTTAGGTATGATACTTAAAGATAAATTAGATATAGAGCACTTAAGGGTAGTAGGAGAACTCAATGATTTTGTATCTAAAATTGCCATAGTTACAGGTTCAGGTGCCGATATGGTAAAAAAGGCTTACAAATCAGGTTGTGATGTTTTAATAACTGGAGATATGAAATATCATGATGCCCAAGATACTTTGGATATGGGAATGAAAGTTATTGATTGCGGACATTTTGATACGGAAAAAGTATTTTCAGATATAATGTTTGACTATATAAATGATGAATTTGATATAGTCATTATAAAAAGTAGTGTAAATTTAAATCCTTTTGATATAATATAGTTATGATTAATAGCCTTAAGATTATCTTAAGGCTATTTAAAGTATGGAGGAAAAGTATGAATAATGAAAATAGTGACTTAAAATTTTCAAATCATAAAAATTATTGTGATTTAGGTGGACGTGATTTATCTAAAATAGAAATTGACTCAATTAAATTAAGTTATGAAAAAAAATGTATCAAGTGTGATGAATTTTATGATAGTTTGCATTTATACTGTAAGGAATGTGGAAATGAATTAATTAGTATAAAAGAAAATAGCAAAATTTTAAATTCGTTCAATGTAGTAGATAAGGATTTAGATATAAAAGAAAAATTAATAATGCTGATAAGTAGTATTGATATCAAAAGGAGAATTATTGTTCCAGCATTTTCTATTTTTGTATTGTTTATAGTGTCTATATGGATAAAACTTTTTATGAGTATAACTGGACTGCAAGTAAATCAATTTTTAAATATATTTAATATAATTTTAGGATTGAATCTAGTTCCTATAAAGGTAGCTTCATCTTCTATCATAGGGGTGGGAAATATAGATATAAGTATGAGTTTAATTAGTGTACTAATACTTCCTTTTATAGTAATAGGAATTTCTAGTATGTTTTTTATAAAAAAGGAATCTTTGAAAAATCAGAATGTGATTAAAGAGTCTTTTATGCTAAGTTTAATTTATGGACTACTTTTAGGATTTATTTCAATACTAGGAAAACGAATTATTAACTTTTCTATGGAAGAATACTATACTATGTCTGTAGTTATTAAATATAGCTTTATAAGAAGTGTTTTAAATGGGATTATAATATCTTTCATTCCTATATATATAGTTTTATTTAATAAAATTAAATGTAGTAAAAAAGATTTTAATATTATCAATAAAGCTTTAAAAACTATTGCTTTAATGTATGTGCTAATATTAGTACTAATAGTTTTTGGTTTGTTTTTCAATAAAGTATTTTTAAGCAATAGTGGAGTAAACGGAGCAATAACATATCCACAACTTGCTTTATATTTACTACATTTTATTAATTTAATTCCTGTAAGGGTAGGGCATGTTTTAATATCTATATTTAATATAAGTGATATAAATCTTTATTTAAATGATAGTATAATTTTATTAGTGTATGCTATTATGCTTTTAAACATAGTTATCTTAATAGTATCTGGATATGATATTAAAAATAAAGTAAATGATAAAAAGTATGTAAAATATTTTAGCTTAGTATACTCTATAGTAATAGCGGGTACTATTTTTCTAAGTAAGATAGATACAAGTGGAAGCTTGACTTTATTAGATATTAAAAACTATGATATGTATTCATATATAGGCTCAAGTACTATTATTGGGTTAGTTATATCATTTATATATAGTTATATAATACTTAGTTTAGGATACAAGTTAAATAAGGAATAGGAGAAAACGATGAATAATATAAAATCTACTATAAATAAGAATAAATTATCACTAGAAAATTTAAAGGAAAAAAATAAATTAAATATAGAAATAGAAAAAGCACAAAAAGAAAAAGCAATAGTTTTTGTTAGTGCAGGGGTAAAGCTTTATGAAATGGTTAGGAAAGAAGAAGTAACTCAAGAAAATCTTGTTAATTTGTTTGACAGTATGATTGAACTTGATAAGATTATATATGAATCAAATTTAAAACTTAAAAAAATACAATCTAAAAATAACATAAAGTGTGAGTGTGGAAATACTTTAAACGATAATGGTAAATTTTGCAGTCAATGTGGCAAAAAAATAGAAGAAGAAGTTGAATGTGAGATTTGTGAATTTTGCTCGAGTGATATAAGAGAAGATTCAAAGTTTTGTGTATGCTGTGGGAATAAAGTTAGTAAAAGTATGTAATTAGTGGGGATGTGAGTACATCCTCTATTATCTAGTTAAGAAAAGGAAGAAGGAAATTTTAATATGTCAAAAACTAAAAAGTCAGCATTTATTTTAATGATTATAACATTAATATCTAAGGTGACAGGTTTTTTTAGAGATATAATATTAGCTAAAAATTTTGGAGCGAGTATTATAACTGATGCATATATAACAGCTCTTAATATACCTGTTGTATTATTTACAGGAATAAGTTCATCATTGGGAACTACTTACATACCTATGTTTTTTAAAATAAAAGAAGAACAAGGGCAAGAAGGTGTAAATAAATTTACAAGTAATGTTTTAAATATAGTTATAATTTTGAGTTTAATAACTGTATTTTTAGGTAGTGTATTTACTCCCTATATAGTAAAAGTTTTTGCCATGGGATTTAAAGGAGAAGAACTTAGAATTACAACAGAATTTTCAAAGATACTAATGCCATCTATAGTGTTTATCGCAGCGAATGGTTTACTATCTTCATATTTATTAGCGAATGGTAGGTTTTATATATCTGGGGTACTATCTATTCCGTTTAATATAATATGTATACTGGCTATAATAATTGGAGGAATGACAAACTCATATGTAATGGTGTGGATAACATTATTTGCGTATGCAGCACAACTTGCTTTTCAAATACCATTTCTTAAAAAATGTGGCTATAAGCATAGTTTAACTGTTGATATAAAGGATGAGAATGTAAAAAGTATAATTTATTTAATTCTACCTGTTTTTTTAGGTTCATATGTAGATCAAATAAACAGTGCTATAAATAGAACCTTAGCATCTTTTTTAGATACAGGGAGTATAACGGCATTAAATTATGCTAATAAGTTAAATATATTTGCAGTTGGAGTATTAGTTATATCTATATCTACAATAATGTATCCAGTACTTTCTAAATTTGCAAGTCAGAAAAATATGAAAGCATTTAAAATTAGTTTAATTAGATGTATAGATATAGTTATGATAGTTATGATTCCTATTATGGTTGGGATGATTATATTCTCCACACCTATAGTTCAATTATTATTTGAAGGCGGATCATTTACAAGCAGAGACACTCAACTAACATCGACAGCATTGCTTTGTTATTCTTTAGGGATGGTGTCTTTTGGAATAAGAGATATAGTTTCTAGGGGCTTCTATTCTTTGCAAGACACAAAAACACCTGTTAAAAATGCTATGGTAGCAGTTGTTATTGATATAGTTTTTTCTATAATTTTGGTTAAAGAAATGGGAATAGGTGGACTAGCACTCTCTACTTCAATTGCAACTACGGTAGGAGCTTTATTACTTATGAGATCACTAAGACGTAAAGTAGGTAAGTTAGGGATTAAAAGTAGTGTTATGACGGCCTTAAAAGCTACACTAGCGTCTATAATGATGGGTGTGATATGTAAGGAACTATATAATCTGATTATTTTTACCGGTGGTAATTTTACGAATGAAACTAAAAAATTAATACTTGCAGGTTTGATTATAAGCAGTGCTGTAGGAGCTATAATATACTTGATGTTAAGTTTACTATTAAATATAAAAGAAGTTAGAGATGTTGTAAATCAAATAAAAAGAAAGTATATTCAAATGTTAAAAAGATAAGATGAATTAATCTTACTTTTTACGCTTAATGATATTAGATTTATTGAAAAACTATGAAACTTGGTTATGGCAATTACTGTGTTTTAAGTGTAAAAAAGAATTTTGAGCAACGGACGAAGTCGGTTGAGTAACGTAATGCAAGCTTGGAGAGTGGACGTTGACGACATGGAATTTTAGCGATATAAATTGATTCGAAGACGTAGTCGCTTAAGCTAAGCTAATTTTTTAGTGTTATATGTTTAAAGAGCACTTATGATATAATTATATATGTAATATAAAAAGATAGGGGGGAAAAAAATGAGTTTAGAAATTACAGAAAAAGTATGTAGAGATAATATAAGATATTTGAATCTACTTTCTAAACAATATCCTACAATTTCTCAAGCGGCAACTGAAATAATTAATTTAGAATCGATATTAAATTTACCTAAGGGAACAGAGCACTTTTTATCTGATATCCATGGAGAGAGTGAGCCTTTTGTACATGTATTAAGAAATGGATCGGGAGTAGTTAAAAGAAAAATTGAAGAGCTTTTTGGAGATTCTCTTATGGAAAGTGAGAAGAAAGCCCTAGCTACCTTGGTATATTATCCAGAGCAAAAACTAGAAATAGTATTGAAAGAAGAAAAAAATATAAATGATTGGTATAGAGTGACTCTTCATAGGATTGTTGAAGTATGTAGATATGCCTCAACTAAATATACAAAAGAGAAAGTGAGAAAATACCTTCCAAAAGATTTTGCATACATAATTGAAGAATTATTAAACACAGATTGCAATATAGATCATAAGAAAAAATATTATCAACAAATTATAAACACTATAATTGATATAGATAGATCTAAGGAGTTTATAATAGCAATATCTAAGTTAATACAACGACTAGTTGTAGATAGATTGCATATAATAGGTGATATTTATGATAGAGGGCCTAGGCCGGATGCAATAATTGATACTTTGATGAATTACCATAGTGTTGATATACAGTGGGGTAACCACGATATATTATGGATGGGAGCCTCAGCGGGACAAAAAGTTTGCATTGCTAATGCGCTTAGAATTTCAGCAAGGTATGCTAACTTAGATATAATTGAGGATATATATGGCATAAATATATTACCTTTAGCTACATTTGCATTAAATGTATATAAGGATGATTCTTGTGAATGTTTTTTACCTAAAATATCAGAGGGTGAATATAATACAAGTGAAATATCATTAATAGCTAAGATGCATAAAGCTATATCTATTATACAATTTAAATTAGAAAATGAAGTTGTAAACAGAAGACCTGAATTTAAAATGCAACATAGGTGTTTATTAGATAAAATAGATTATAAAAATGGAACTATAAATATAAAAGGAAAAGAATATAAAATAAAAGACACTAATTTTCCTACTATAGATCCAAGTAATCCGTATAAATTAACTAAAGAAGAAGAAATTGTAATAGAAAAGTTAAAGTCATCTTTTGTAAATAGTGAAAAACTTCAAAAGCATACTTCTTTCCTATTTTCAAAAGGAAGTATCTATTTAAAATGTAACTCTAACTTATTATTTCATGGATGTATTCCATTAAATGAAGATGGAACATTTAAAACATTTACTATAGACGGGAAAGAGTATAGTGGGAAAATATTAATGGATAAATTTGATTCTTTAGCTAGAGAAGGATATTTTTATAGAGAAGGAAACAAGCAAAAAGAATATGGAATGGATGTAATGTGGTATTTATGGACAGGGGAAGCTTCTCCGTTATTTGGGAAAGATGATATGGCTACATTTGAAAGATATTTTATAGAAGAAAAAGAAACACATAAAGAAAATAAAAATTCATACTTTAAGTTAAGAGATACTGAAAGCATGTGCAATATGATATTTAGAGAATTTAATCTAGATAGTGAAGATTCACATATTATAAATGGGCATGTTCCTGTTGAATGCAAAAAGGGAGAAAGTCCTATAAAGGCTAATGGTAAACTGATAGCTATTGATGGTGGGTTTTCAAAAGCATATCAACAAAAAACTGGTATAGCAGGATATACATTAATATATAACTCATACAGTCTTCAACTTGTATCTCATCAGCATTTTACGAATACAGAACAAGTTATATTAGAAGAGAGCGATATATTATCTACGACATCTATTGTTGAAAGAAATAAAAAAAGAAAATATATAAGAGATACAGATGCGGGGAAAGAAATTGTTGAACGTATAAACGATTTGAAATTATTGCTTTTAGCATATAGAAAAGGTATAGTAAAAGAAGCTTAAAAAAGTGGATATCATTTGTACTGAGACCCAAAAGTTGGACTTTATACTGGAATGAATTTTCATTCCAGTATTTTAAATTTTATGCAACTCTAGATTCATGATTAATTCTATAATTAACTGGACTACGCCAATTTAATTTCTCTTTAATTCTTTTATTATTATAATAATAAATATACTTTTCTATAGCTATTTTTAACTCTTCAAAACTTCTATATATTTTTCCATAATACATCTCTTGCTTCATTATTCCAAGGAAATTTTCCATAGGAGAATTATCAAGGCACGTACCTTTGCGAGACATACTTTGAAATATTTTATTGATTTTAAGTGTATTACTATATCTTCTCATTTGATATGCCCAACCTTGGTCTGAGTGAAAAGTTCTTCTATAAGGGCAATCTTTTGTAATCTCTATAGCTTTATTTAAAGCATCACTTATAGATTTAAAGTTAGGTTTATCAGAGAGACTAAATGATAAAATTTCTCCATTAAACATATCTAAAAATGGATCAAGATATGCTTTTTTAATGGTTATTTTTCCATTATCATCAGTATTATATATTTTAAATTCAGTTGTATCAGTTGTTATTTTCTGATGTGAAATTGGTGTTGTAAATCTTCTATTAATTTTATTATTAGTTATTTTTCCAATTGTACCTTTATATGAATTATATTTACATGATTTATGAGAAAATGCTACACACTTAAGAGCTAATTTCTTCATAATACGTCTAACTTTCTTTTGATTAATAATTATTCCATCGAGTCTTAATGTAGCTGTAATTCGGCGATAGCCATATCTTCCACTATGTTCTTCAAAAATAGATTTAATTCTTTCTTCAATATATCTATCTGGATTTTCACTATCAAATCTCTTCTGCCAATACATATATGTTGATTTAGGAAATTTAGTAGCTTCAAGGATAATCGACAGTTTAAATTCCTCACGAAGATCATAAATTACTTTTGATTCGTATTGATTTTTAACCTTTCGGGAACATTCATCCTTGAAGCTCGTAGCTTTTTTAGAAATGCAAGCTCCGCTTTTAAAAGTTCATTTTCATATTCTAATTCTTGTTCTCTTGTTAATTTTTTTTCTTTTTTAGTATTTTTATTCATGGATGGTCTCCCTTTCATTTTTGACAAGGCATCGACACCACCATTTAAAAGTTTTTGCTTCCATGCTAATATAAGTGAACTATTGTTCATTCCAAAATGGTTAGCGACTTCTTGTGCACTAGATTCAGTTCTTTCCATATAGTTTATAACATCTAACTTGAACTGTATAGTATAGCAAGTATCTTTATTTTTTCTTTTTAGGCCTTCTTCTCCTAATGTATTATATGCATTAACCCATATTTGAATTTGATTCTTGCTAGCAATTCCATATGTTTTTGCTATTGAACGAAACCCTCCTTCTCCATTTAAATAGGATTTAACAACCTTTATTTTAAAACTAAAATCATATTTAGCCATACAAGAACACCCCAATCGTTAGATTTTTGGTCCAACAATTGGGGTGCAGTACAATTGATATCCACTTTTTCTTAACCTATTTTAATATCGTTATCGTCATCTTGCCAACATTCACATCCTACTAATCCACCTATAGATGAAGATTTAAATGTAGGCTCCTTTATTCCAGATTTTTTTTGATGAGTGTAATCTTTAAGCGCTAAAAAGGCAAACTTACTAAGCTTAGCTATTGCAAAAAGGTTAATAATAGCCATAAGTGCCATAAATAAATCTCCTAAGTTCCAAACTATTTCAACCGCAGTTAAAGAACCAAATATAACCATACCTACAACAGCTAATCTATAAACAGTTAACAAAGTTTTACTACCAGTTATAAATTCTATATTCGATTGACCATAGTAGTAATTACCAACTATAGAACTGAATGCAAATAAGAATATACAAACTGCTATAAAGTAATTTCCTATAGATCCTATTTGTGAAGATAATGCATATTGTGTTAATTGAATCCCTGATAAATTAGATGTTGCATAATCGCCGCAAGTTAATATTATAAATGCAGTACAGCTGCATATAACTAAAGTATCAGTAAAAACACCAAGTGCTTGAATAAGACCTTGACTAACTGGATGAGATGTAGTCGCAGTAGCCGCAGCATTAGGAGCACTACCCATACCAGCTTCATTAGAGAATAAACCTCTTTTTATACCCATAAGCATAGTAGCACCTAAACCACCACCTGCTATAGCTTGAAGTCCAAATGCATTTTCCATTATAAGTGCAAATATTTCAGGTATTTTTTGTATATTTAATAAAATAACAAATAGTGATACTAGTATATATGCAACAGCAAATATTGGAACTATAACTTCTGAAATTTTTGCTACTCTATGAACGCCTCCAAAAATTACAGCAGTTGTTAAAACCGCAAGTATTATACCTATAATTGCTTTATCAATACCAAAAGCGGATTGGAAAGCTTGAGCAACCGTGTTTGATTGTATTGAATTAAATACAAATCCAAAACTTACTGTTATAAGAATAGAAAAAACAATACTCATAAACTTATTATTAAGTCCTTTTTCAATATAATATGCAGGACCGCCTCTAAACCCATCTCCATCTTTTACTTTATATATTTGGGCAAGTGTAGACTCAACAAAACTAGAAGCTGAACCTATTAATGCAACAAGCCACATCCAAAATACAGAACCAGGTCCACCTAAAGTAATTGCTATAGCAATACCAGCTATATTACCAGTACCAACTCTTGAAGCTGTACTTATACAAAAGGCTTGAAACGATGATACTTGACCTTCTTTCTTATTAGTAGTAGATGCACCTAAAAGTTTAATCATCTCTTTAAAATATCTAAATTGAACGAAATTACTTTTTAAAGTAAAGTACACTCCTAATACTAATAATAAAGCGATTAAAACATAAGACCATAAAAAGTCATTTAATGATAACACTATATTGTTTAAAAAATTCAAATAAATCCCTCCTATTATGTAAAAAATAATTTATTAAATTCTTGAAAAAGAAATTTTAAAATCAAATTATGCATTTTTTAAAATTATATAATGAAAATTAAAATAAATCAATAAGAAAAATACTTGTCGAATAATGAAAAACGTTATTTCAAGTAAAACTAAATGAATGATTTTGAATTAAAAATTGCAAAAATATAATAAATCTAATTGAAGCAAATAAGAAGTTTAAATAC
>NZ_JAKEDR010000055.1 GCF_023653455.1 Paraclostridium ghonii | reverse complement strand
AAGTTAATCCCTTACCCATTTTTTGATGATTTTCATCCCAATCTCTTATATCAAATTTAGCTGGCCTATCATTCCAACTTACTAGGTTTAATTCTTTTGTCCATCCATTTGCAGATTCTGAAATCACACCAAGATTTTCTTGTATCTCAAATTTTATACCTGCCATATTATCACCTCTATATTATTTTCCTGTGTATAGTTCAAATCTATATGTTTGATTTGTTGTATTCAACATCTTAATAGGTATGACATACATGTCATATGGAGAATATATCATTTGATATGATACTAATGCCTCTCCTGTTACTGAGTGTTTAACTAAACTCTTCTATGTAATTTATACCCATTTTAATTTTATCTATTTGGTATTTTTTTAAATAGCTATATCAACTTCTTTATCTAATATTAATAATAATTCAGATAAATCATGAATTTCATAAGTAAATTTTATATCATTAACTTCTTTTTCTAATGGGTTAAACCACACACAATCAATTCCAAAATTATTAGCTCCCTTAATATCAGATGCTAGACTATCTCCTATCATAAGTGTATCTTCTTTTTTTATAAAGCCATATTTATCAAAAACTATCTCGAAAAACTTCGAGTTTGGTTTTTCAACTCCCATTTCTTCAGAAATAAACACATCATCGAATAAATCTACCATCTTTGAATCTTTAAGTCTCTGTTTTTGTGTTTTCCCTATCCCATTAGTACCTGCAAATATTTTATATCCTCTATTTTTTAATTCTATTAAAGTTTCTATAGCTTTAGGAATTGTTTTATGTCCTTTATTTAAACAATTTTGATAGTCTTTTTCTACTATTTCTCCTTTAATATCATGTCCATACAATGCAAAAAATTCTTCAAACCTTTTAGTTAAGGCTTCTTCTTTTTTTATAAGCCCTTGCTCTATTAGACTCCAAAATCTTCTATTTATAGACTTATATTGATTAATTGATTTTTCCTCAAAAGGAATATTGTACTTTGTAAAAATTACTTCTAAAGAATTTCTTTCATTATCTTGAAAATCTAGTAGAGTATCATCTAAGTCAAATATTAAATGTTTATACTGTTTCATGTCTTCACCTCTTTTTATATAATACTCTATTTCAATTAAAAAGAATATGTATTTGATTAATTTATAATACCTTAGTATATAAAAAATTCACTTCACTTTGAGCGACTACGTCTGCGAATCACCTTTATATCGCCAACGACTTAGTCAGTGCTCAAAATCCTTTTTTACGCTCAAAATATAGAAATTTATATAACTAAGTTTCACAGTTTATCCACAGTTTTTTTGTAAGAATAATTTCCTTAATCATGAAAATAGAGAAGAGCTAAAAATAGCATCTTCTCTAACAACCACAATTAGGTATAACTTCTACTGGTATAACTCTATCTAAATCAGTACCTTTGGAATACATTTTTAAAAATCCGCAACCTACCCTTTCTCCTATAAATGTTGTGCAAAAACATCCATCCCCAAAGCTAATAGCTGGGCTAAAAGTAAGATTTCCTAAGCTATAGTCAGACAATTGAAATTCAATAAGGGGGTTTTTTAAAGGATGCCCATGCTCATCTACTAATATTCCAAATATCATTTGCTTACAACCGCACATAACCTCCACCTTATACGGAAACATTAACTTAAGGCAAACAGGTTTCGGTCCATGAGGCTTACATTCTGGTTTCTTTTTCTTTCTCCCTCTATAACTTTCATCCAATACGAGCTCTTCACTATCAAAATTTATTTTGTCTAGTATAAATTGATGGAGTTCTTCTTCGTTAGTTATATGTTTACCATCTATTACAAAATTTAATTTACTCATAAACCCTCCCACCTCATAATATTTTTAAAGAATACTATATATTATGTTTAAAGGTTGAAAGTTGTTCATAGTAAAAAAGTATAAAAAATAAAGCTATATACTTAATGTACATAGCTTTATTTTTATTCATTTAACTTAATATTTATACGTTTTTATCTTCTTTTATGTTTTTCCTATTAGCAACACCTGTAAGCATAAGTGTGAGTGCTCCATCTCCAGTTACATTACAAGCTGTTCCAAAGCTATCCTGAAGCGCAAATATAGTTAATATAAGCGCTGTTCCCGTTTCATTAAATCCTAATACACTAGTTATTAATCCAAGAGATGCCATCACAGTTCCTCCTGGAACTCCTGGAGCCCCTATTGCAAATATCCCAAGTAATATTATAAATAATATCATAGATGATATATCTGGTAATTTTCCATAAAGTATTTGTGAAACTACCATAACAAAAAATACCTCAGTTAAAACCGATCCACATAAATGTATATTTGAGAACAGTGGAATGGAAAAATTCGAAATATCTTTTCTTAAAACTTTAGATTTTTTTGCACATTCAATTGAAACTGGTAAAGTTGCTGCCGATGACATACTTCCTACAGCTGTTAAATATGCAGGACCATAATGTTTTAATACCTCAATAGGATTTTTACCAGATATAACTCCACTTATAGCATATAAAAGTGTAAGCCATATAAAGTGCCCTATAAGAACTATAATAATTATTTTTATAAATACTGGTAATTGATTTGTTATAGACCCTTCATACGCAAGTGTTGCAAATGTAGTTGCTATAAAAATCGGAAGTAACGGAATAACTATTTTATTCACTAAACTAAGTACTATATCTTGAAATTGATCTAAAAGTTTTTCAAATAAATCTGCTTTTGTCCAAGCTGTTGCAAGTCCTAATATTATAGATAAAAATAAAGCACTCATAACAGGCATAACTTGAGGAATGTCTAATTTAAATATAAGCTCTGGTAACTCTCTTAAAGCTCCTGTAGTTGATTGTATAGATAATCTTGGAATTAATATATATCCAAATATTGCAGAAAAAATAGCAGCGCCAATAGACGATATATATGCAAAAGTTATAGCATATCCTAGTAATTTAGAAGCATTGCTTTTTAATTTTGCAATCGATGGAGCTATAAATCCTATTATAATCAAAGGAACTGCAAAGAATATTACCTGCCCCAAAATGTACTTTAATGTTACAATAACATTCATAAAAGATTGCGGTGAGTAAAACCCAATTAAAAGACCTAAAAATACAGATAATACCAATTTAAATATTAAGCTATCAAATAATTTTTTCATGAAAATCACCTCCACTTTAAATATTACATAAATAATGCCCTATCGTCAACAAACTCTTTTTTTCATAGTTTTTTTCAATAAATCCTATATACTTGTATACATACTCTATATAATGACAAAAAAATGAACTCTTAAATTAGAGTTCATTTCATACTTTTAAAATTTTATTTACCTTTAAAAAAATCTTCTATCTTTTGTCCAAAAGTCCTCTTTTTTTCGTGTACCTCATCTCCGCAAGACTCAGCAAATGCTTTTAAAAGTTCTTTTTGTTTATCATTTAATTTTTTAGGAACTTCAACTATAACTTTAACATATTGGTCACCTCTAGAGTTTCCTCTCATTTTTGGTATACCTTTTTCTCTTAGTCTGAATACAGTTCCTGTTTGAGTTCCTGTTGGTACATTATACATCACCTTACCATCTAAAGTTGGAACTTCTATTTCATCTCCAAGTGCAGCTTGAACAAATGTTATAGGTAACTCAAAGTGTACATCAAATCCATCTCTTGTGAATAATGTATGAGATTTAACATTTACTATTATATATAAATCTCCTCTAGGTCCACCTTTAGACCCTAAGTCACCTTGACCACTTAACTTAATGATTTGGTCATTGTCTATACCTGCTGGTATATCAACTTCTATAGTTTTAACTTTTCTACTCTTTCCACTTCCATTACACTTAGAACATGGAGATTCTAAAACTTCTCCTTCTCCATTACATGCAGAACAAGTTCTTGAGCTCATTATATTGCCAAATGGAGTTCTTTGAGCTGTTCTAACTTCTCCCGCACCATTACATGTTGGACAAGTTTTCTTAGATGTTCCAGCTTTTGAACCGCTACCATTACATTCACTACATTCCTCAGTCCTATTTATTTTTATAGATTTATTAACTCCAAATGCAGCTTCTTCAAATGTTATAGTTACAGTTTGCTTTATATCAGCTCCACGTTCAGGACCTCTTCTCCTAGGTCTTGAACCGCCAAAACCTCCGCCAAACATATCACCAAATATATCTCCGAATATATCTTCAAATCCACCAGCTCCGCCACCAAAGCCTCCAAATCCACCTTGGCCTCCAAAGCCTCCGTTTACACCATCATGGCCAAATTGATCATAATTAGATCTTTTTGTGTCATCTGATAATACTTCATAAGCTTCATTTGCTTCTTTAAACTTTGCTTCTGCTTCTTTATCATCTGGATTTCTATCTGGATGATATTTCATTGCAAGTTTTCTGTATGCTTTTTTCAATGTCTGTGCATCAGCACCTTTATCAACACCTAGTACTTCATAATAGTCTCTTTTTGCCACGCTTGCCACCACCTTCGTATTACATAACAATAGCTTGTAGACGTCTACAAGCTATTATTAATTTTACATATTTATTATATACAAGTAACATTAATTTTCAAATATTATTTTTGATCATCTACTTCTCTGTAATCAGCATCTACTACATTATCATCTTGCTTAGCTTCTTCTTGATTTTCACCTTGAGCTTGTTGCTCTTGAGCTGCTTGTTGATACATTTGTTCAGCTATTTTATGGAACTTATTGTTTAATTCTTCTAAAGCTTTGTTTAATTCTTCAGCTGTGGCATCTTCTTTAGCTTTTAATTCTTTTAACTTAGCTATTTCTGCTTCAACTTCAGATTTAGCATTAGCATCTACTTTATCTCCAGCATCAGCTAAAGTTTTTTCCATTTGGTATATAGTAGATTCTGTTTGATTTAATGCTTCTATTTTTTCTTTCTTTTGTTTATCTGCTTCAGCATTCATTTCAGCTTCTTTAACTTTTGCTTGTATCTCGTCTTCACTTAAGTTAGTTCCTGAAGTTATAGTTACCTTTTGCTCTTTTCCTGTTCCTAAATCTTTAGCTGTAACGTGTACTATACCATTAGCATCTATATCGAAAGTAACTTCTATTTGAGGTATACCTCTTGGAGCTGGTGGTATATCAGTTAATTGGAATCTACCTAAAGTAGTGTTATCAAAAGACATACTTCTTTCACCTTGTAAAACATGTATATCAACAGCAGTTTGGTTATCTGCAGCAGTTGAGAACACTTGAGATTTCTTAGTTGGTATTGTTGTATTTCTTTCTATTATTTTAGTCATTACATTACCCATAGTTTCTATTCCTAAAGATAATGGAGTAACGTCTAAAAGTAATAAGTCTTTAACATCTCCAGCTAAAACCCCACCTTGTATAGCGGCACCTGCAGCAACACATTCATCTGGGTTTATACCTTTGTGAGGGTCTTTTCCTATAAATTTCTTAACAGCTTCTTGAACAGCTGGTATTCTTGTAGATCCACCTACTAATAATACATCATCTATTTCAGAAGTTGAAAGTCCAGCATCTTGTAATGCTCTTCTAGTTGGCTCCATAGTATTTTCTACTAAGTGTGCTGTTAATTCATCAAACTTAGCTCTTGATAAATCTATGTTCAGGTGTTTTGGTCCTTCAGCAGTAGCTGTTATGAAAGGTAAGTTTATATTCGTACTCATTGTTGATGATAATTCTTTCTTAGCTTTCTCAGCAGCTTCTTTTAATCTTTGAAGAGCCATTTTATCATTTCTTAAGTCTACACCTTCAGCTTTTTTAAACTCTTGTGCTAAATAGTCTATTATAATTTGGTCAAAGTCATCTCCACCTAATCTGTTGTTACCAGCAGTAGCTAAAACTTCAAAAGTTCCATCTCCTATTTCTAGTACAGATACGTCAAATGTCCCTCCACCTAAGTCAAATACTAATATTTTCTTTTCTTGATCTAATTTATCCATACCGTAAGCAAGTGCAGCTGCAGTTGGCTCATTTATTATTCTCTTAACATCAAGTCCTGCTATTCTACCTGCATCTTTAGTTGCTTGTCTTTGAGCATCTGTAAAGTATGCTGGAACTGTTATAACAGCTTCTGTTACAGGTTGCCCTAAATAGCTTTCAGCATCTGATTTTAGTTTTTGTAATGTTATAGCTGATATTTCTTGTGGGCTATAATCTTTCCCTTCTATATTAACTTTGTAATCAGTTCCCATGTGAGTTTTTATAGATATTATTGTTTTTTCTGCATTAGTAACCGCTTGTCTTTTAGCTGGTTCTCCTACTATTCTTTCTCCATCTTTTGTAAATGCAACTACTGATGGTGTAGTTCTCATACCTTCACTGTTTGCTATTATTTGAGGTTCTCCACCTTCTAAAACTGCAACACAAGAGTTTGTTGTTCCTAAGTCAATTCCTATTATTTTTCCCATTTTAATATCCTCCTTAAAAATTTATATGTTAATTGATGTTAATTCAATTTTAATTTTGTATTCTATGTTAGCAAGACACTTTAACCATTGATGGTCTTAGTACCTTTGTACTTAACTTATATCCTTTTTGTAAAACCATAACTACTTGGTTTGCACATGTTCCATCTACTACTTCTTGCATAACTGCTAAGTGTAGGTTTGGATCAAATTCTTGACCTTCAGCTTCTATTTCTTCTAGTCCGAATTTTTCAAATGTAGCTTTTAATTGTTTTTGCACCATATCTATACCTTTATACATGCTATCTTCTTTATCTGAACAAGCATCCATAGCTCTTTCCATATTATCCATAACAGGTATTAATTCATTTAATATTTTTTCATTAGCAAATATACCCATAGTTTCTTTTTCTTCTTGAGTTCTTCTTCTATAGTTAGCATATTCTGCTTGAAGTCTTTGAAGAGTATCTGTAAGTTCTTCTATTTTATTGTCTTTGTCATGATCT
Source organism: Paraclostridium ghonii (assembly GCF_023653455.1). GTDB lineage: Bacteria > Bacillota > Clostridia > Peptostreptococcales > Peptostreptococcaceae > Paraclostridium > Paraclostridium ghonii. The sequence continues at coordinate 10,645 of NZ_JAKEDR010000055.1, read as the reverse complement.
TCATCTACTTCTTTATCTTCAGTATCTTCTTTTATATCTTCTTCTATAGTTTCTTCTATTTCCTCTGATGTATTATCTTTTATATCTTCTTGTAATTCTTCTTGCATATTTTTTTCCAAAACTTACACCCCTAACTATTTTTTGTTTAGTAGTAGTCCCATATAATTTAATATAGAGTATACTTTTGAATAGTCCATTCTTGTCGGTCCTATCAAACTTATTTTACCTACTACATTTTTATCTATATTGTAAGTTGCAGTTATAATACTACAATCTTGAGCTACCGCGCATTCATTATCGCTACCAATAATTATATTTAGGTTTTCTTTTTGTATTCCTTTAGATTTTAGCATACTCGATATATTTTCTTTTTCTTCTAACATATTTAGAAATGTTTTAGCTCTAACTACATCACTAAATTCTGGAAAATTAAATATATTAGTAGCTCCACTTAAAGATATGGCTGTATTATTTTCGTCTAAATCGAAATTTAGCGCATCCATAAGCTTATCTATGAATAAAGAGCTTTCTGTTATCTCATATTTTATATAATTTAAAAACTCTTCATCAATTTCAGTTATATTTTTTCCTGAAAGTTTCTTAGTAAGATTATCAGAAATTAAATTAAGCTTAGATTGATCAATTTGTATGTTAGTAGATATAGTAGTATTTTTTATGTCACCTTTTTCTGTTACTACTATTAAAACCATACTTCTTTCATCTAGTCCAACCAATTGAACATGTTTTATAACTTGTATATTTGAGGTATTTTTAGTAACAGCTATAGTTGTATAATTAGTAAGTCTAGATATCAACTTAGATGTTTCGTGTATCAAATCTTTCATATAATCCATGTTTTGGCTTATTGACTCTTCTATTAAATGTTTTTCAATATCATTTAATTCACATTCACCCATAAGATAGTCAACATATAGCTTATATCCTTTTTCTGAAGGAATTCTCCCTGAGGAGGTATGAGGCTGGATTAAATATCCTAATTCTTCTAAGTCAGCCATCTCATTTCTTATAGTGGCTGCACTTACTCCTAACTCATACTTTTTAGAAAGAGTTCTAGACCCTACAGCTTCTGCAGTTTCTATATAATCTTTAACAATAGCTTTAAGGATATTTAGTTTTCTTTCATTTAATTCCATATAATCCAAAGCCTCCTCTTTTGTTAGCACTCATTTAATTGGAGTGCTAAAAGATTATATATATTTTATAACACTTTAAATTTACTTTGTCAACACTTTTCAATTAATTTAAAAAATCTATAAATACACTATTAGATATTTCTCTTCCTTTTTGAGTAAGCGAAATATTTTTTCCAGTTAACTTAATAAGATCTCTTTTTATTAATTTATCAATAACTTCTTGATATATATCAAAAAAGTTTATATTAAATCTTTCTTTAAATACATCTAAATTTATTCCTTTATTCATTCTAAGGCCCATAAATATAAATTCCTCTATCTTATCATTATTAGTTAATATAATTTCTTCACTCTCAGGCTTTACATTTTTTAAAATACAATCGTTATATTCACATATGTCTTCTATATTTGAATACCTTCTACCATCTATAAACCCTGATGCTCCTGGCCCTAGTCCTAAATATTGATCACACTTCCAATATATTATATTATGTTTACATTCCATATTTTCTTTTGAATAGTTTGATATTTCATATTGATTATATCCATGTTTTTTAAGAGTTTGGATTGTATATTTATACATATTTATATCAGTATCTTCATCTAATAATTCAAACTCTTTATTTTCATACATGTCATACAATTTAGTTCCCTCTTCTAATATAAGTGAATACGCAGATATGTGTGAAGGATTTAATTTTATAATTTTATTTAATGTATCTTTCCATTCTTGAGGTTTTTGATTTGGAAGTGCATACATTAAATCTATATTTATATTATCAAATCCTACATCTATAGCATCATAGTAGTTTTTCTCAAATTCTTCATATGTATGTATTCTTCCTATAGCCTTTAAGTGATAGTTTTGAGTTGCTTGAAGTCCTATGCTCAATCTATTTATACCTAAATTTTTCATAACTCTAAGCTTTTCTTTATTTATTGTTCCAGGATTACACTCAATTGTTATTTCCGCACTTTCATTTATATTAAAATTTGCATATACATTATTAACAAGTTTTTTAAGTTCATCTACAGTTAATATACTTGGAGTTCCCCCTCCAAAAAATACTGTATCAAAATGCTTATCCTTAAATTCTTCTTTATAAAATTTCATTTCTCTTTCTATATTTAGTAAATAGTCTCTCTTTTGATTACTCTTTATTTTATACGAATTAAAATCACAGTAATAACATTTTTGTGCACAAAACGGCACATGTATATATAGTCCTAACATAATTGCTCCTTCATATTTAAATATAATTATAAATATTATACCTCATATTATAACCATTCTAACCTTATTATCTCAAAAATCTCATGAAAAATTCGCTTCACTCATGTCGCCAACGACTTCGTCCGTTGCTCAAAATCCTTTTTTACGCTCAAAACATAGTAATTGATATAACTAAGTTTCATAAGCTATCAGCAGTTTTTCTGTAAGCGTAATTTCCTTAAGCGTAAAAAAAGAGATAGTAAATTTACTATCTCTTATATATTAATTAGTTATTATTTTTCTTTGACATTATTGAATAAACTGGTAACCCTATAGCTGTAACTATTAATCCACCTACAGATATTAAAGTATTGTTCATTAATTGATTAAATATAACAAATAATCCACCAGCTATTGCTATTAATGGTATTATTGGGTATAAAGGCACTTTGTATGGTCTTTCTAAGTTCGGTTGATCTTTTCTTAACTTCATTACTCCTATGAAAGTTAACATATAAAATACCCATATTATGAATATCGCTAAGTCTGTTAATAAGTTAAATTGTCCAGATAAAGCATATGCACAAGCAAGTATTGCCATTACGAATATAGCGTTTGCCGGAACTCCACCTTTATTTAACTTAGACAACACTTTACTTCCTGGTAATGTACCTTCACATGCTAATGCGTAAGATACTCTAGGTCCAGTTAATAAGTATCCATTTAATCCACCGAATACAGATATTAATATCCCAACTGTTACTATCTTACCACCCATTGGTCCAAATATTCTTTCTGCAACTAATGATGCTGGAGCACTTACTGTTGCCATTTCACTAGCTGGTACAACCCATAAGTAAGCTAAGTTTATAACTACATAAATAGCCATAACTATTGATAATCCACCTATTATAGCTTTTGGCAAGTCTTTACCAGGATTTTTCATTTCTCCTGCTATAGATCCAACATTTATCCATCCATCATATGCGAATAATGCTGCTATTAAAACTTGTCCTAAAACAGTTCCTATAGATAAATTTTCAGCTATAAATGGAGTTGTTATAGAGTTATCTCCTGATCCATTTATAAATCCAAATACTATTATAAGAGCTAATGGTATTAATTTACATACAGTTGCTACTGTTTGTATACTTCCGCCTAATTTAGATCCTATTGCGTTTAATACTGCTAAAAATAATATAATGCCTAGTGCTATTGGTAATACAACAGCCATATTAGTTTCACTTTGGCCTATTAACGTAGCTGCTTGTTGAGCAAATATTATACCTAATGCTGCTATTGTAGCTGGTAAGTATAGCACCACTTGCATCCAACCTGTTAAAAATCCTAATCTGTCTCCATATATCTCCTTGATATATATCATCATCCCACCAGTTTTTGGTATTGCTGCAGATACCTCCGCTGCTGTAAGTCCAGCTGCTATTGTTATAATACCAGCTATAACCCATGCTAGCATGCCTAACCCTGGCGCTCCACCTGTTGCTATATATATAGCTTGTGGTTTAAAGAATACACCTGCACCTATAACCACACCAACAACTGTAGAAAGTGCTGCCCCAAAACCTAAAGTTTTTTGAAGTCCATTGTTGCTCATCGTTTTCCTCCTTGTTTTTTAGCATTATTAAAATGTTCCAATTGAATATTACTACATTTTTCTATAAATAACAATACATTTCGACATTTTATTTTTTTAGCATTCTTACTTAATTTGTTTTGCATTATTTTTAAGATAATCATTTACTTATTATTTATTATAACTAAATTTTTTATTTTATTCACAATTTTTTCAGTAATTTAAATATTTTATATCGCATATATTTTACTTAGTGGAACTAAATACAAAGTGGAATTTTTCATATGAAAAAACTATCTCCATAGGATAATCTAAATATGCTATTATTAGCTTTTTATTATTTTGGGGAATAAGAATGGATATTATGCATATCTATAATTTGTATATTTTGTATTAATTGTTTTGGTTAATGTATTTTTCTTTTAAAAATAGATGTGTTAACTCAAATCAACACATCTATTTTTTATTAGCTATCTAATTTTAATACAGACATAAATGCCTTTTGTGGAACTTCTACAGATCCAATTTGTCTCATACGTTTTTTACCTTCTTTTTGTTTTTCAAGAAGTTTCTTCTTACGAGATATATCTCCACCGTAACACTTAGCAAGGACGTCTTTTCTAAGTGCACTTATAGTTTCTCTAGCCATTACCTTATTACCAACTGCCGCTTGTATAGGCACTGGGAATTGATGTCTAGGTATTTCACCTTTTAATTTTTCACACATTGACTTTCCTCTTGAGTAAGCTTTACTTTCATGAACTATAAAACTAAGTGCGTCAACTTGTTCTTTATTTATTAATATATCTAATTTTACAAGCTTAGAAGGAACATAATCCTTTAACTCGTAATCTAATGATCCGTATCCTCTTGTTCTAGACTTTAGAGCATCAAAGAAATCATAAACAACTTCATTAAGCGGAAGATCATAGTGAAGCATTACTCTCTTTTCATCTATGTATTCCATATTTATCATGTCTCCACGTCTTTCTTGGCAAAGTTCCATAACAGTACCTACATAATCTTTAGGAACTATTATGTCTCCTTTTACCATCGGCTCTTCTATCATTTGTATCTCATCACGTTCTGGTAAGTTTGCTGGATTTTGTACCATAACTAATTCCCCATCAGTTTTTGTTACTTTATATATAACAGATGGTGCTGTAGTTATTATGTCTAAATCGAATTCTCTTTCTAATCTTTCCTGGATTATCTCCATATGTAATAGTCCTAAGAATCCACATCTAAATCCAAATCCTAACGCTGCTGAACTTTCAGCTTCAAATTCAAGAGCTGCATCATTAACTTGTAATTTCTCTAATGCATCTCTTACATTTTCGTACTTTTCTCCTTCACCTGGATATATACCACAATAAACCATAGGAGTTGCCTTTTTGTATCCAGGCATTGATTCTTCAGTTGGATTATCTGCATCAGTTATTGTATCACCAACACAACAACTTCTTATATCTTTTATACTTGCTGCTATGTATCCAACATCTCCAGCATTTAGCTCTTCTAGCTCTCTTTGCCCTGGAGCCATTACACCAACTTCCGTAACTTCAAACTTTTTATTAGTGTTCATCATTTTTATAGTCATGCCTTTTTTAACGCTTCCTTCATATATTCTAACGTATGCTACTACACCTTTATATGCATCATAATACGAGTCAAATATTAAAGCTTTTAGAGGAGCTTCTTTATCACCTTGTGGTGCTGGAACATTTTTAACTATAGCTTCTAACACATCTTCTATATTTAATCCACTTTTTGCTGATATAAGAGGAGCTTCACTTGCATCAAGCCCTATTATATCTTCAATTTCTGTTTTTATTTCATCTGGTCTTGCACTTGGCAGGTCTATTTTATTTATAACTGGCAATATCTCTAAATCTTGATCTATTGCCAAATAAACATTAGCTAAAGTTTGAGCTTCAACTCCTTGTGCCGCATCTACTACAAGTAATGCGCCTTCGCAAGCTGCTAAACTTCTTGAAACCTCATAGTTAAAGTCTACGTGTCCCGGAGTATCTATTAAGTTTAAGAAGTATTCTTGTCCATCCTTAGCTTTATAAACTAATCTAATATTTTGAAGCTTTATAGTGATTCCTCTTTCTCTTTCAAGATCCATGTTATCTAGTAACTGATCTTTCATTTCCCTATCACTAACAAGTCCTGTATGTTGAATTAATCTATCTGCTAAGGTAGACTTACCATGGTCTATATGCGCGATTATACTAAAATTTCTCGTTCTTTTTTGTTTGCTGTCCACCTTTTGTTCCTCCTTTTTATTATTATCATAACTTTTATTTTATAATATATCCGCAATTATGTAAATATTGATACTACAATTTAAAGAAAGGTTATTAAAATAATATTAGGGTTATCATATTGATAACCCTAATTTATCTTAAATTATTAAGTTTACTTAACTTTTTTTCCATGTCTTTTGCAGTTTTCATAAATGAATCATTTAAGTTTTTAACAAAAACTTGTATATTATATGTTTCTATTTTTCCTATCATAAGATTAGCTTCTTTATCTACTAAAAATACACATCCACTGATTATACAAACCATAGTTATTAGAAATACCCTTCTATATATAGGTCTTTTAGCTAGCTTTTTATTTTTTTCTTCTATCTTACGCTCTATTCGGGTCATAACTTTATCCTACATGCCTTTTTGTTTAAAAAATTCATCTATTACTTCCGAAATGTATTTAACCGATGCTTTAGACTCTTCTATAGTATTTGCATTTCCTCCTACTTCTAGTAACAATGGGTTGTCTGATTTATATTGATTGAATTTTGCTTTTGGTTTTTTAACTACAGGTCTTGTTATTCCAGGATATTTACTTTCAGCAAAAGCAGTTATTTCCTTTGCTAACTGTAAATTCTTAGAGTAATTTTCACTCTTTTCACCTACAACAAATAAGAATTTTGCAACATTTTCTCCATTTACTTTAGTTGTACATGAATCATGGAAATCTTTTTTGGCTTTTTCATTTGCTATATCTCTACCATCTCTATGTAAATCTATTATTACATCTACACTATTATATTTTGACTGCATTGCTTCTATTGTTTTTAAACTTCTACTATATGCTCCCGTAAATTCAGGTATATCATGGTATGTCGTATTATGAACCACAGATCTTCCTTTTTTATTTAATTCTTGAGTTAAAAGAGCGCCTATTTCCATAGTAGAATTTGCTTTATCATAAGAGTGGTAGTTCCCATTTGGAGAGTTTACATAAGTTTCTCCTCCATGAGTATGGTATATAAGTATTTTAGGCTGATCTCTTGTTACTAAAACATTATCTACATATTTACTACTTGTGGAGGCTACTTCTGAAGTTTTTTCATCCTTTGAAGAACCTTCACTCTTTGGAATATTTTCTTTTCCTACGTACATCTTTACAAATTCATCATCTTTACTTGTAGTGTTTTTTTCTATTTTATTTTCTTTTTTATCTTGCTTACTACTTTCTTCTTTTATTTTATCATTCTTTACTTCTTTTTCACTTTCAGATTTAGGCGTTTCCACCTTAGTCTCTGGATAACTAGTATTTATAAGAAATTTTAGAAATTCATCTTCGCTTAATGCATATGATGTCTTAAAAAACAATCCACATATAACACAAGTTACAATACTGAGACTAATAAATTTTCTTCTCATTATTATATCCTCCTTAATTTACAATTCTCCCAGGATGAAGAGATCTATTTAACCCTTCACTAATTATTACTGCTAAATTTTCAATCGTATCATCTATATCTTTTGGTGTAACTATTAAATTTTTATCATATGGTTCTAATGATTCTCTTATAAAGTGATATTTCTCTTCTTCTTTTAATTCTTTTAACATATTATAAAAATTTTTACTTTCTTTTGACTGTTCCATAAGATTATCAATTGCAAGGTCAAGTACATCACTTGTTAAAGTTGCTGCATCTACTACAGTTGGAACCCCTATAGCTATTACATCCACCCCTAAATAATCTTTATTCAATGCTTTACGTTTGTTACCAACTCCTCCTCCAGGTGAAATGCCAGCTGTTGAAATTTGTATTGTAGAGTTTACTCTTTCCATTTTTCTTGAAGCTAGAGCATCTATAGCTATAACTCTATCTGGCTTTATCATATCAACTATTGATTTTACTATTTCACTAGTTTCTATACCTGTTATTCCCATAACTCCAGGACTAAGCCCTGCAACTTCTGTAAAATCATCATCATATTCTTTGTTATAGTTTTTGAATATATGTCTAGTTACCAGAGTTTTAGAAACAGCTTTAGGTCCTAATGCGTCTGATGTTATATTCCAGTTCCCAAGCCCTATAACTAAAGTTTTTTTAGTTTTATCACTTCCAAGTATGTCTATAAGTTCATCTTTTAAATAATTTATTACTTGTTCTCTAGATTCATCATCATCGTATTTCATTAATTTACTTTCTATAGTTGTGTAAACCCCTATCCCCTTGTTCATAATTTGAGATCCTTGTTCATCTAATACTTCTACTTTAGTTACAATACAATCTTCTAATTCTTTTGTATCTATTTTAACTCCAGGTATATTACTTCCATCATTTCCTTGCTCATATATTTCTCTAGCTTCTAAGGCTAAATCAGTCCTTAAACTTATCATAAAACTTCCTCCATTTTAAAAGTTTAAATTTAATCATACTAAACATTGTTAACAAATTTTATAATTTTATAACCAAATAAATTCAATTTAATTTTTTTTATAATAATTAATTTCTATGTTGTAAAATATTTAAATTTAGGTTATAATCTAAAAAGTCAAATGGAAAGATATTTAAATAGTTAATAATAATTATCCTTGATTTTTAGATTTATTTCTGTTAAAATCTAATATGTTGACGATGAATAATATAAATTACTCATGAGGGGGTGAACCAGATGGCAAACATAAAATCAGCAAAGAAAAGAATAAAAGTTATCGAGAAGAAAACTGCTTTAAACAGAGCTAGAAAATCTCAGTTAAAAACTGCAATAAGAAAGTTCGAAGAAGCTGTTACTGCAGGAAACAGAGAAGAGGCAGTTGCTAGATTCCAATACGCTCAAAAGAGAATATCTCAAGTAGCTTCTAAAGGAACTATACACAAGAACGCGGCAGCTAGAAAAGTAGCTAAGTTAGCTCAAAAGTTAAACGGGATGAACGCTTAATTAACCGTTTATAATAGATATCGACCCTTGATATACATCAAGGGTCTTTTTCTGTTCATAAAAATAAGGAATTGTTTAAAATCTAGGTTTATCTATAACCTAGCGAAGTGTGAATATATAATTTAACCGACATTTACAATCATCTTCTGAGCCTATATAGAGGTAAATTATATATTCACACAAAGCGCCACTTACAATATAACCTAATTTAAAACAATTCCTTACTGACAATACTTACTAACAAGTATCTCTACTGCTAAAGTATCTTTCATTAATCCATTTTTTATTTTAAAATCACTCTCTAGTATAAAATTCAGCATATCAATGACAGCTTCATCCGAAAATAATCTACCTTGCTTTAAAGCTTTAGTAACTACAAATGAATGAGCTGATAATTTTTCAGCTATAACTTTAGATGAGTATCCTTGATTTTGTAATTGTCTTGTTTGCATTACTAGTTTAAATTGTTTTGAAACCATCGCAAATATTCCAAGAACGGATTCTCCTTCTAAAATCATGTCCGTTACTATTTTCATAGCATGAGATGAATTTTTATTTCCTATTTCATCAATTAACTTAAATATATCATTTTCAACTTTTTTCTGAGATAATTTGTTAATTATATCTTTTGTTACATTGTTTTCTTTGCCTACAAAAGAAGATATTTTATTAATTTCATTTTCTAAATCAGATAATGTCTTTTCACTATTTTTATCTCTATAACCTTCTTGTTCTATAAAGTACATAATTTCAGAATCATTTATATATACTTCATTTTTTTTAAATCTATTTTTTACCCATCTAAATAAATCCATATCACTTAATTTGTCACAGTGATTTACGATTCCAACTTTATTAATTTTTTTAACTAAGCTTTTTCTTTTATCTATATCTCCATAAACTATAAAAACTATAACCGTTGTGCTAGGTACTTTCTCAAGGTAATCTATAAGCTCACTTTCATCACTATCTGAAAAATTTTTTTTCTTTCCTTTTAATAATTCAAAATCTTTTATTATTAAAATTTTCCTCTCATCCATAAACGGAAGTGTCTCTGCATTGCTTAAAATTTGATCTAACGTCAACTCTTTTCCATCAAGGATATCTAGGTTAAAATCTATCATACTTTCATTTAAACTTTTTTTACACGTTTTAATTACATTCTCTAATAAATAAAACTCTCTTCCATAAAAAAGATATACATTTTTAAATTCGTTGTTGCTCATGCTCTTGATGATATCCTTGTAATTCATTTTTTTGCTCCTTTATCGTTTTTATTTCTTTATATATCATATATATTCCTACTAAAATGTAATACGTAATAACTAAAACCTTATTAGAATTTTCAAATTCAATATAACTCCCATTTATATTATATAAAAATTCTAAAGCTATATATATACAATCTATTATAATTGTGTTAATCCCAACCATTATTTTAGATAAAATTAAACTAAGAGGCAATACTATAGCACTTAATATACTTATATAT
>NZ_JAKEDR010000054.1 GCF_023653455.1 Paraclostridium ghonii | reverse complement strand
TAGGCACGCCGCCAGCGTTCATCCTGAGCCAGGATCAAACTCTCAAATATAATTTAAAAAGTTGTCCATCGCTCAGCTAATCATTATCTGAATATCTGGCTTGGTTGTTTGTTGTTTAATTCTTTAATAAAGAATTTATATAATCAACTTACTGTTTAATTTTCAAAGTTCTTACATTTATTTTCTACAAGTTATACTTTACCACCTATATTCTATTTAGTCAACACTTTTTTTATTTTTTATAATATTTTTATTAAAAGATTTATAGATTACTAAAAAGGACTGTCTTAAAATAATCCTCTCTGGGATAATCATTTTAAAACAGTCCACTTTTTGTTTTACTTATTTATCTGTTTATTTATCCAATCTAGCGCTACATCCAGTTGTTTGTTTTCATCTTTTTCTTCTATATTAGGTTTTATACCTTTTTTATTTATATAAGCTCCACTTGGAGTATAATATTGAGCTGTAGTAAGTTTATATCCAGTTCCATCACTTAATTCTCTTACAGTCTGAACTAAACCTTTCCCAAATGTAGTCGTTCCTATAGCTACTCCTCTTTCATTATCAACTATAGCTCCTGTAAGTATTTCTGATGCAGATGCACTTCCCTCATTTGTAAGAACAGCAATAGGTACATCTAATTGTCTATCATTATCGGATTTTAATACCTTAGATTTACCACTATTATCTTTTATTGATACTATAGTATTTCCTTTAGGTAATATTTCATCAGCTATATCATCACATATATTTAATAATCCTCCAGGATTATCTCTTAAATCTATAACCAATCCTTTTATATTCTTTTTATTTAAGTTATCTAAAGCCTTTTTAAAATCATTGTAAGTATGTTCATCAAATGATGATATTTTTATGTATCCAATATCATTTTCTAAAACTTTAGAGTCTATAGTTTTCAAAACTATTTCTTCTCTTTTTACATTTATATCTAATGTTTTACTATCTCTTTTTATAGTTAACTTAACATCAGTTCCAGCTTTTCCTTTTATAAGCCCCATTGCCTTATCCATATCTTTAGAAGTAACTTCTTTTCCATCAACTTTAATTATTTTATCCCCTGGTTTTATACCACTCTTTTCTGCAGGAGATCCTTCTATAGGAGATACAACAGTTATTAACTCATCATCCGGCGTTGGACCTATAACTACTCCTATACCTACATAACTACCAGATGTCTGTTCTTGTAGTTTTTTAAACTCTTCTTTTGTATAGTATTGAGAATATGGATCATCCAAACTTTCAAACATTCCTTTTATAGAACCTGTAATTAATTTTTCCCCATTAGCTTCTTTATAAAATTCTTTATCTATAGATCTTTTTAATCCAACAAGTTTGTCATACTCCTTATATTTGTAACCTACAACTTGGCTTGTTATCAATGCAGTTGCAATTACTATTATAATGGAGTATATTATAGCCCTTTTTTTAGATATCATTTTATGCATCTCCTTTTACAAAATATACTATATTATTATATGCCTTCATATTATTTTTATTACTGCCTGTCTTTTAGTTGATGTTATTAAGTTATAATACTAAAATCATTATTAGATAGTTTTATATCATATTATAACACATTAAAAGAAGGGTGATTTCATTGAAAAGTAATTTAAGGAAAAAAGTTATAGAGCTTAGAAAAAAAGAATCTTACGAATCTATAATTGCTAAATCTAAAAAAATTTCAGATGTTCTTTTATCTTTAGAAGAAGTTAAACAAGCTTCTACAATAATGTTATATTTAGATTTTAATAACGAAGTAAAAACGGATTACATAGTAAACTCACTAATATCTCTAGGAAAAAAAGTGTTAATCCCCATAACAACTAAAGAAAGCAAAACATTAATTCCTTCTCAAATAAAAGATTTAAAATCCGAAGTCGAAATAGGAACTTATGGGATAAGAGAACCCAAACAAGAATTCGTTAGAGTAACCGACATAGAGTCAATAGATGTTTTAGTCGTACCTGCCGTTGCTTTTGATATTAATAAATTTAGACTAGGTTATGGAGGAGGTTTTTATGATAGGTTTATAGAGAAACTAAAACCTAATAGTATTACCATAGGCCTAGCTTTTGAGCTTCAAGTTTTTGATTCTATCCCAAAAGAAAATCATGATGCTCAACTAAACTACGTAATAACAGAAAAAAGAGTTATTAAATAAAAAATTCACTTCGCTTGAGTGACTACGTCTGCGAACCACTTCATGTCGCCAACGACCTTAAGAAAGCGGTCCGTTGCTCAAGTTTATGAGTTGGAAATTATATTTATCCACAGTTCAGGATTAAATATAATTTCCTAAGGATTAAAAGATTTAAATAGAGTAAAGTTATAACTTTACTCTATTTAACATAACTACTTATCTTTTTTTTCATCATCGGTTTTTCTGTATATATCCAATTGATCATTAACTTTTTTATCTATTTCCTCTATAGGCATTCCAGTAAGTATTTCTAAACCTTCCTCTATATTAGATATTGCATATATACTAAACTCACCGTTTTTTACAGCTTCTATAACTTCATCTTTTAACATTAAGTTTTTTACATTTTGTATAGGCATCATTACACCTTGTTTACCATTTAACCCTTTAATCTTGCATACATCAAAGAAGCCTTCTATCTTTTCATTTATTCCACCTATAGGTTGAATTTCTCCTTTTTGACTTACAGATCCAGTTACAGCTATATATTGCTTAATAGGTATTTTAGAGATACTGGATATAACTGCATATAATTCAGTACTAGATGCACTATCTCCATCAACTCCACAATAATTCTGTTCAAAAGTTATCGATGTAGATATGGATAAAGGTTTTTCTTTTCCATATCTTTCTCCTAAATATCCAGTTAATATTAAAACACCTTTATCATGTATACTTCCACTTTGCTTTATTTCTCTTTCTATATTTATAATTCCACGTCTTCCTTTATAAGTTGATGCTGTTATTTTGGAAGGCTTACCAAAGCTATACTCACCAGTTCCCATTACCGCCAGTCCGTTTATTTGACCAATTTTATTTCCATCTATATCAATTAGCAAAGTTCCATCCTTAAACATTTCATTTAGCTTTTCTTCATACTTATTATTTCTATATCGTTTTTGGCTAATAGCTTTTTCTACATCTTGTTTAGTTACATATTTTGATGCTTCATCACTAAGAGCTTCAGATTCATAAATTAAGTCTACAATTTTGTTGAACTTAGCTGTCAATTTTTCTTTATCATCACTAATCCTAACACTATACTCCAATATTCTTTCTATAGCACTTCTATCAAAATGTTTTAAATTTTGTTCTTTGCATTGATTTGATATTAACTTAATAATTTTATAAATATTTTCCTCATTTTTATTTATTTCTATATCAAAATCAGCCATTATTTTAAATAAATTTCTAAAATCTTCTTCATAGGAGTACATTATGTTATATATATAGTTATCTCCTATTAAAACAACTTTTATATCTAATTCAATTGGTTCTGGTTTTAAGTTAGATGTAACTAAATATCCAAATTGTTTATTTAAAGATTCTATCGATATCTTACCTGTTTTAAGAGATCTTTTTAGACATTCCCAAGAAAAAGGACTCGATATCAAATCTTTAGCATTTATTATTATAAACCCTCCATTAGCTTTATGTAATGATCCTGGTTTGATTTCCATAAAACTCGTAGTTAGTGATCCTATTTCATTTTTATAATCTATAGATCCTGTTAAGTTGTAGTAAGTAGGGTTATTTTCATTTATAACTCTACATTCAGTACACTCACTATTATCAATTAATAGGTTAACTCCATATCTAACAAAAAATTTAGCATCATTTTTAGGTCCCATAAACCCTAATAAAGCCATTGGATTTTGAGAATTTTCATCTCCAGTAGATTTAAATTTACTTATATTTTGCACTATATCTCCACATAAATCGTTTATATAGCTTTTAACTTTTTCACATTCTCCATATCTATCTATTAAATATCTTTCATAAAAACCAACTAAACTTTTACCTACATTTTTATCTAATTCATCTAACTTTTCTTTATATAAATCTTCACACAACTTTATTTCATTAATATACTCTTTGCTATCTTGATTTAATTTTAAACCTTGTTCTCTTAAATTTTTTATTTCTTGAGGAGTTAAATTTCCAATTTCCTCTTCTCCTAACATATTTCCATCATCTTTTATAGGAATACTTATTAATCCTCTTTCTGTAACCTCAAATTTAAATCCTCTAGGCTTTGCAATTTCATTTAACTTATCGATTATATTTTGAATGTTACTTTCAAGTTCTGTCATTAATAATCTATTGTGATACTCATATTCTTTAGTACTAAAAATTTTAGGTATTTCTACCTTTAATTTTTCAACTATATCTTCCATATCCTTTTTAAATACTTTTCCTTGTCCACATTTAAAAGATAAAGCTATTGGTTCATTATTATTTTTAAAATTATACACATATGCCCAGTCTTTTATATTTTTATTATTCTTTTTTATATTGCTTATTAACATATTTGTATAGCTATTTCTTCCTGTTCCGCTACTTCCTGCAACATAAACGTTATAACCTTTTTGCTTCATATTTAGCCCAAACTCTATAGCTTGGACAGCCCTATCTTGTCCAACTATATCTCTAACAGGTTCTATATCTTCTGTAGATTCAAACTTTATATTATCTAAATCACAAGTACATTTCAATTTTTCAATATCCAATTTAAATTTATTTGAATTAAACATCCATTCACCTCATAGCATTTATTTTATATTTAGTTTTACCTATATAATATAAATAATGTACTTTACTTATAAACAATATTGTTTGAATTTAATTTTAAATAAAAAAGTTATAAACAATTAGTTAATTACTAATTGTTTATAACTTCCATATTATTTTTCTACTTTTGAGTTTAATTCAATTCTATCTGGTAAATCTTTTAAATTAGTTTCTACAACTATGTAAGGATGTGATTGTTCTTTATTTTTATGTACAACTTCAACTTTCATTACTTTTTTATCATCCTCTTTAGTCATCTTTATAGAATTCATCTCTATTCCGTTGTTAGCATCTTTACCTCTAGTTACAACTACATATATTTTATCATCTAATTTCACAGCTAGAGCTCTTTCTTCATCCGCATATTTCCCCATCATATCAAGTATCTTTTCTGGGATTTCATTTTTTTGAAGCATTATATAATCTACAGGTTTAGAATCTTCCATAAACATTTTAGGTATAAAAACTAATCCTCCCAATAGTAAAATTAAAACTATTATTCCATAGATTACACTCCTAATATTAAATTTAACTTTCAATTAATCACCCCCATATAAATATATGAGCTTGTTTTTAATAATAGAAGATTTTTTAGCAAAATAAAAAGCCATAAATATTAGATATAATATCTAATATTTATGGCTTTTTAATTATAAATTTATTTTTTATCTATAGCTTCTTTTACACTATTAACTATCTCTTTAGAAGTTAATCCATAAGCTTCTAATAATTCTTTTGGTGTTCCTGATTGTCCAAATACATCTTTAACACCAACTCTTTTAACTATAACAGGGCATTCTTCACTAACAACTTCACTAACTGCAGATCCTAATCCACCAATTATATTATGCTCTTCAGCTGTAACTATTACTTTAGTTTCTTTTGCTGCATTTAATATTAATTCTTTGTCTATTGGCTTTATAGTTGGCATATTTATAACTCTAACATTTATACCTTCTGTTTTTAATTGTTCATGAGCCATTATAGCTTCATTAACCATTATACCACAAGCTATTATAGTAGCATCATTACCTTCTCTTACAACTATACCTTTGCCTATTTCAAACTTATACTTTTCATCAAATATAGTTGGAACTGCTGATCTACCAAGTCTTACGTATACTGGTCCATTATATTTAGCAACTTCAAATATAACTTGTTCTGTTTCAACTCCATCAGCCGGAACAATAACAGTCATATTAGGTATAGATCTCATTATAGCTATATCTTCTACACTTTGATGAGATGCTCCATCTTCTCCTACAGTTATTCCTGCATGTGTAGCACATACTTTTACATTTAACTTAGGATAACATGCAGAGTTTCTTATTATTTCAAATCCTCTTCCTGTTGCAAACATAGCAAAACTACTTGCAAAAGGTATCTTTCCACCTGCTGCTAATCCGCAAGCTGCACCTATTAAGTTTTGTTCTGCTATACCCATATTAAAAAATCTATCAGGAAATGCTTTTAAAAAGTCATTTGTTTTTGTAGATTTAGATAAATCTGCATCTAAAACAACCACATTATCATTTACTTGACCTAATTTAACTAAGGCTTTTCCATATGCTTCTCTAGTTGCTATATTACTCATTATCCGAACCTCCTAATTCTTGTAACGCTTTTTCTAAATCACTATCGCTAGGAGCTGTTCCATGCCATCCAGCATTATTTTCCATGAAAGAAACTCCTTTACCCTTAACAGTCTTAGCTATTATCATAGTAGGCTTTCCTACTGTTTCTTTAGCCATATCAAGAGCTGCAAATATTTGATCAAAATCGTGTCCATCTATTTCAATTACATTCCATCCAAAGCTTTTGAATTTATCCATTACAGGACCTATATTCATAACTTTTTCAACTTCTCCATCTATTTGTAATCCATTGTAGTCTAGAAATGCCACTAAATTATCTAGTTTATAGTGAGCCGCACTCATTGCTGCTTCCCAAACTATACCTTCTTGAATTTCTCCGTCCCCAAGTAATGTATATACTTTCCATGGCGCATTGTCTAACTTAGATGCCATTGCCATACCACACGCTACCGAAAAACCTTGTCCTAAAGAACCTGTAGACATCTCAACCCCTGAAATTCCTTTCATATCTGGGTGACCTTGTAACATCGCTCCTATTTTTCTTAATGAATTTAATTCTGACTTATCAAAATAACCCTTTTGTGCTAATGTAGAATATAAAACTGGAGCTGCGTGTCCTTTTGATAGTACAAATCTATCTCTATCATCCATCTTTGGATTTCTAGAATCTACATTCATTTCATCAAAGTAAAGTGATGTTAATATTTCAACTGCAGATAATGATCCTCCTGGATGTCCAGATTTAGAACTATGTATCATGGTAACTATATCTTTTCTTATATTACGTGCAATCCCATTTAATACTTTATGGTCTCTCATGTAATTACCTCCTTGTTTTGTGAGTAAAACTACTGACTCTATATTACGTACTTTGCAATTGTACCATACTAATTCCATATTATTATATCACTTTTTGCATTTTTTTTGCTTAAAAATGCAAAAAAAATTATTGATATACCCATTCAATACACCAATAATTTAAATTAAATTTGAAACAATCCTAAACTTATAAGTAAACTATTGTTTACTTTTTCCATCATACATTTATCTAGATAACCTATTTTTTCTCTTAATCTTTTCTTGTCTATGGTTCTTATTTGTTCTAAGAGAATAACGGAATCTTTATTAAGCCCATACTCATTTGAACTTATTTCAATATGAGTAGGTAATTTAGCCTTATTAATTTGCGAAGTTATGGCCGCAACAATAACAGTTGGACTGTATTTATTACCTATATCATTTTGAATGATTAGGACAGGTCTTATTCCACCTTGTTCTGATCCAACTACAGGGCTTAAATCGGCATAATATAAATGTCCGCGCTTTATATCTAAATTGTTAGAACTCACCTTGAGCTATAGTCCCTTCAAGGTTATCATCAGAAGATACCTCATTTGTCATTCCTAGCTCGGCTAAAGTTAAATTAATTTGACCCATTTCTTTGTATCCTTTTATCATTGATTCTTTTAGGTCAAACTTTTTCTTTTGTGTAATGTAGAATTGAAAAGCAGCTTTTGCAAAATCTTCTCTGTTGGAATTCTCTTTCTGTACTATATGATCGACTTCAGAAATCAAAGAATCAGGTAAAGTAAACACAATTTTTTCTTTGCTCATATTGTGCACAAAATCGCCTCCTAGGGGTATACTATTATCTTCATTTTACCAAATAATTATCTTTTTGTACAATTGCATTTCTTTCCATATAAACACGCTCAACCCTTCTAGAAATCATACATAAAACTTCATAGTTTATTGTTCCTAAATTTTTAGCTATTTTTTCCACACACTGATTTTCGCTCTCTGAAAATATTATAACCTCATCGCCAACTTTTATGTCTATATCTTTATCTATTTTTACCATGCATTGATCCATACATATTCTTCCTACAACATTAAATTCTTCTCCCTTTATATAAACTTTAGGATTTTTTTGTATTCTTGTAAACCCATCAGCATATCCAATAGGTATTGTAGCTATTTTTTCTTTAGTCTTAGTTACATATTTAAGTCCATAACTTATACCTATATCTTTGTCTAGCTCCTTTATATGAGAAATTCTAGTTTTTAATGTCATAACTGGTTTTAAATCAATTATATCTTTATTTACTTCATCCGAAGGATAATGCCCATAAAGTATAATTCCACATCTAACCATGTTAAAGTTTAAATCTTTACATTCCATAATGGCCGCACTATTAGAAACATGTTTTATTGGAATTTCAATGCCTAATGCTTGTAATTTTTCAACCACTATATTAAATTTATAGACTTGACTATAAGTATAATCTTTGTTTTTCTCATCAGCTGTAGCAAAATGCGTATATATACCTTCTATAAAAATATTTTCAAGCTTGTTTATTTTTATCATTTCATTTATATAGTGATCATTTACTTGAAATCCTATTCTACTCATCCCTGTATCTATTTTTATATGGATTTTAGCTTTTTTATAATGTTTTTTTGCAATATTATTTACAAACTCAGCTGTTTTATATGAAAACATAGTTAAACTTATATCATTTATCACAGCTTCTTCTAAATATTCATTTGGTATATATCCTAAGCATAATATAGGTAACCCTATATTATTCTGTCTAAGTTCCAGACCTTCTTCAAGTCTAGACACTGCTAAATAATCTACATTTTCTCTTTGTAAAAATTTTGATATTTGTACTGCCCCATGACTATATGCATTAGCCTTAACTACTCCACAAATTTTAGTATCTTCTTTTAAAATTTTTTTTATATTTTTTAGGTTATTACTCATGTTATCTAGATTTATCTCCGCCCATGTAGGAGCTGTTATGTTTATACTCATTGTTTATCTCCTTGCTATTTCTTATATTTAAAATCAGAATAATTGACTATAAATCTGGTATTCCCTTCCTGATCTAATATCTCTAGTTTAGCAGGATAGTTATCTTTAGAGTCTATATAAAGTATCTGCTTGTTGAAATATTTAGTGTTTCCAGGTATGCATACTGTAAGCTTTAAATACCTGCCCTTCATATCAATCTCTACATCTTCCCCTTGCAGATAGTTCTCTACAAAATCTCCAATAAATAAATGTTGGCTATCTTTTCCTACATTAGGTAAAATCAGTTTATCTTCGATTTCTGGATTGGTTACAATTATCTTATCTTGCTTGTATTCTATAGTTTTTCCCTTAAGATGATCTGGCTCTAATGCTACTAATTTAAAATTTCCAGAACCATTATATTCATGTAAAAAAGAGTATTTATGCGATTTTTTATTCCCTATGACTTCTATATCAGCTTTGCACTTATAGTACTTCATCTTTGATATATCATTTTGAAAATTTTTATATACTTCTTCTTTTGTGGACTTGCTTTTTTCGCATCCTATAAATATCGTCATAAAGCTAATAATTATAACTAAAAATAACGTCCACTTGCGTTTCACACAATACCTCCTAAATTTAAATCTAATCTTCATACATAGATTTTATTATATCGTATCTGCAAATTATTCCTTTTATTTTGTCATTTACATCAACTACAGGTACCCTGTTTACTGACTGTTTTATCATTATGTTTGCAATATCATCAAATGTATCATCTTCATATACTTTGATAACATCTTTAGACATTAAATCTTTAACTTTAGTAGCTGATATATCTTTTATATCACGTTCTATTTTTTTAAAATCATTAATACATATTAATCCTTGTAAAAATGTTATATACTCTGGAGGATTTACATATTTTTCTTTTTTAATTATATCTGTTTCTGAGATAATACCTACTACTTTATTATCTTCATCTACCACCGGAACCCCACCTATCTTCTCAGTTATAAGAATATTGGCTATATCCTGTATGGTGTCAGCTTCTCTTGCTACTTTTACATCAGTAGTCATTATATCTTTTGCTTTTTTAGTCTTCATTTTTATCACTCCTTAACTATTACCATAGCATTTGCTACAGCATAATTTTCACTATGAGATATAGAAACTTGTATTTCTAAAACATTATAATCTATGCACATTTGTCTTAAATTATTATAAGTTTTAACTATAGGTTTTCCATTTTTATCTCTTAAAATTTCTATATCATCGAAATTAAAATTTCTTATGCCACTTCCAAAAGCTTTACTTATAGCTTCTTTTGCTGAAAAATTTCCAGCTACAGTTTCTGGTTTAAACTTTTTTGATTCAAAATATTTTATTTCCTCTTCAGTAAATATTTTACTTAGAAACCTTTTGTTCCTTTTTAATATGTTTTTTATTCTTTCTATTTCTATTATATCTATGCCTATACCCAATATATTCATGGATGCCTCCAATTTTATGTATATATACTATTTTGTTACTTAAATTCAAATCTATTCAATTCTTTATATTAAAATTTATTTAATATCATGTTTTAATATTACTATACCGCTATTTATTTTCATAGTTCCACAATTATTCAAATTTAAGTTAATAGTGGTTATTTTTTAAAAAAATAAAAGGCTAGAGTTAAACTCTAGCCTTTTTCTATAACCACTCTGCAGATTCAGTTAAAATAACAGCTTGTTCTTTTTCAACTTGAATGAATCCTCCAGATATTTTTGCTTCTTTAAATTTACCTTCTTTTTTTATACGTAGAGTCCCATCTGATAATCCCGAAACTAAAGGTCTATGGTTTTTTAATATACCTCTATCTCCTTCAGTAGTTCTAACTATTATCATCTCTGTTTGACCTTCATAGAAGACTTTTTCAGGAGTAACAATTTTAACCGCAAATTCACTTGCCATTATTATCTACTCTCCTTCGCTTTTTCAACTGCCTCTTCTATACTTCCTACGAATAAGAAAGCTGATTCTGGTAAGCTATCATGCTTACCTTCTAATATTTCTTTGAAACTTCTTACAGTTTCTTTAACAGGTACATATTTACCTGGTATTCCTGTAAACTGTTCACCAACGAAGAATGGTTGAGATAAGAATCTCTCTATTTTTCTAGCTCTATTAACAGTTATCTTATCTTCATCAGATAATTCATCCATACCAAGTATAGCTATTATATCTTGAAGTTCTTTATACTTTTGAAGTATAGACTGAACTGATACTGCTATCTCATAATGCTCTTTACCAACTATAGCTGGGTCAAGAACTCTAGATGTAGACTCTAATGGGTCAACAGCTGGGAATATACCTAGAGAAGCTTTTTGTCTAGATAAAACTGTTTTAGCATCTAAGTGAGTGAATGTTGTAGCTGGCGCTGGGTCAGTTAAGTCATCGGCAGGTACATATACAGCCTGAACTGATGTTATAGACCCTTTATTTGTAGATGTTATTCTTTCTTGTAATCTACCCATCTCTGTTGCTAATGTTGGTTGGTATCCAACTGCTGATGGAGTACGTCCAAGAAGTGCAGAAACCTCAGATCCTGCTTGAGTGAAACGGAATATATTATCTACGAATAATAAAACGTCTTGTCCTTGTTCATCTCTGAAATATTCAGCCATAGTAAGACCAGTTAAAGCAACTCTCATTCTTGCTCCAGGCGGCTCATTCATTTGTCCAAATACTAGAGCTGTTTTATTTATAACTCCTGTATCGCTCATCTCGTGGAATAAGTCGTTACCTTCTCTTGTTCTCTCTCCAACACCTGCGAATACTGATATACCACCGTGTTGAGTAGCTATGTTGTTTATAAGTTCTTGTATAAGAACGGTTTTACCAACTCCAGCTCCTCCGAATAGACCTATCTTACCACCTTTTAAGTATGGTGCTAATAAGTCAACAACTTTTATACCAGTCTCTAGTATCTCAGCTCCTGGGTTTAATTCATCGAATGCTGGCGCTTCTCTATGTATAGGGTTTTTAGGAGCATCTTTTGGAGCTTCTTTACCATCAACTGGCTCACCTAATACATTGAATATTCTTCCTAAAGTTTCTTCTCCTACAGGAACACTTATAGCAGCTCCTGTATCAACAACTTCCATACCTCTTACAAGTCCATCAGTTGAACTCATTGATATACATCTTACAGTATCATCACCAACGTGTTGTGCAACCTCTACAACTATTTTCTTATCTCCGTGCTTTATCTCTAATGCATTTAATAGATTAGGTAAGCTTTTTTCATCATTGAACTTTACGTCAACTACTGGCCCGATAACCTTAACTATTTTACCTATATTTGCCATGTCCTAACCTCCTTATTTATTGAGCTGAAGAAGCTCCTGCAACTATCTCAGATATTTCTTGAGTAACCGCAGCTTGTCTTGCTCTATTGTATTGTAATTCTAAATTAGATATCATTTCATTTGCATTATCTGTTGCAGATTCCATAGCTGTTCTTCTTGCAGCTTGCTCAGAAGCATAAGATTCAGCTAATCCTCCGTATATCATTCCTGATACATACTTAGGAACTATAAACCCAAGCACAGCATCTGGAGAAGGTAAGTATTGAACTGCCGCTCCACTTTTCTTCTTCTCTTCATCTTTGTTAGCTTCTACACTTACTGGTAAAAGCTTAACTAGTCTTGGTTCTTGACTTAATGCAGAAACGAATTCTGTATATATTAATTTAACTTCATCTATATCTCCGTTTTGATAAGATTCCATTATAGTTTTCGATATATTCATTATATCTTCATAGTTAGCATTTTCAACAGATTTTATTGAACCTATTAATTCAAAATTTCTTTTGCTAACAAATTCTTTTGCTTTCTTTCCTACAGTAATAACCTTAACATTATTAGAATCTTCAGTTTCAGCAACTAATGCTTTAAATACATTTGAGTTGTATCCTCCTGCAAGTCCTCTATCTCCAGCTATTACTACATAACATCTATTTTCAACTTCTCTTTGTTTAAGAAATTCACTTTTAACTCCACTCGTACTCTTAGCTATATTTTCTACAGCCTCTTTTAAAGTGTCAAAGTACGCTTTAGAACTTTCAGCTTTTTCCTTAGCTCTTCTAAATTTAGAAGAGGAAACTAATTCCATAGCCTTAGTTATTTGTTTCGTATTTTCAACACTGGCAATACGAGTTTTGATTTCTTTCATTCCAGCTCCTGCCAATTGAGTTACCTCCTTTTTTTAAAAAGGATTACGCTTCTACAACAAATTTCTTTTTGAAATCGTTTATAGCGTTTGTTAATTCTTGAGCAAATTCATCATTTGCAAGAATTTTTTCTCCTATTTGTGGATAATTAGCATCTATAAATTCTAGTAATTCTGCTTCAAATCTCTTTATGTTATTTACAGGTATATCTGCTAATAAGTTATTTGTAACTGCAAATACCATTATAACTTGATTTGAAACTTCCATTGGTTGATGTTCTCCTTGTTTTAGAACTTCAACTATTCTTTCCCCTTGAGCAAGTCTCTTTTTCGTATCTTCATCTAAGTCAGATCCAAATTGAGCAAATGCAGCAAGCTCTTTATATTGAGAGTAAAGAAGTTTTAATGGTCCTGCAACTTTTTTCATTGATTTTATTTGTGCAGATCCTCCAACCCTTGAAACTGATATACCAGGGTCAACCGCAGGTCTTATTCCTGAGTAGAATAATTCTGGAACAAGATATATTTGTCCATCTGTTATTGATATAACGTTAGTTGGTATATAAGCAGAAACGTCTCCACCTTGTGTTTCTATTATAGGTAATGCAGTTATTGATCCTCCGCCTAATTCATCAGATAATTTAGCTGCTCTTTCTAATAATCTTGAGTGTAGGTAGAATACATCTCCTGGGTACGCTTCACGTCCTGGTGGTCTCTTAAGTAATAATGACATTTCTCTGTATGCAACGGCATGCTTAGTTAAGTCATCATATACTATTAATACATGTTTTCCATCAAACATAAATTCTTCACCCATAGTAACACCTGCATATGGAGCTAAGAATTGAAGTGGTGCAGATTCAGACGCAGTAGCAGAAACTACTATTGTGTAATCCATTGCTCCACCTTTTTCTAATGTACTAACAACTTGAGAAACAGTAGAACGTTTTTGTCCTATTGCAACATATATACATATAACATCTTTACCTTTTTGGTTAAGTATTGTATCTATACATATAGATGTTTTACCTGTTTGTCTATCTCCGATAACAAGCTCTCTTTGTCCTTTACCTATTGGTATCATGGCATCTATAGCTTTTATTCCTGTTTGTAATGGTTGATGAACAGATTTTCTAGCCATTATTCCTGTAGCTTCAGATTCAACCGGTCTGAATTTATCAGTATTTATAGGTCCTTTTCCATCAACTGGTTGTCCTAGTGAGTTAACAACTCTACCTAGCATAGCTTCACCAACTGGAACTTGAACTATATTACCAGTTCTTTTTACGATGTCTCCTTCTTTTATTCCAGAGTCATCTCCTAATATAACTGCCCCAACCATTTCTTCTTCAAGGTTAAGAGCCATTCCGTATACTTTTCCTGGGAACTCTAATAATTCACCAGCCATAGCTTTTTCTAATCCGTAAACACTAGCTATACCGTCCCCAACTTTTAAAACACTTCCTGTATCTGTTAACTCTACTTTATTTTCGTAATTTTTTATTTGCTCTTTTATTATAGCACTTATTTCTTCTGGTCTTAAATTCATGGGTTCACCGCCCTCCTAAGATATTACTTGAGATAGTTGTTCCTTCATTTTATCTAAACGATTTTTAACCGTTCCATCTATCTCTTCATTTCCAAGTCTAACTAGGACTCCTCCTAATACAGACTCATCTACTTCATTTTTTAGAATAACTGTTTTATTGTATTTAGCTGAAAGTTTACCTTGAAGTCCTTCAAGTTCGTCATCTTTCATAGGAAGTGCTGTTATAGCAATTCCTTCCAATATATTATTCTTATCATTTAATAAAGTTTTAAAAGCTTCTGTTATACTAGCTATTAAAGCTAATCTATCTTTATCAGCTAATATTTTCATGAAATTTAACATTTCTTTATTTATTTGAGATCCAAATACATTAGATATTAAATCTTTTTTATCTTCCTTTGAAACTATAGGAGACTTTAATATATTTGAAAACTCTTTATTTTCTTTTATTATATCTACTACAGCCTTTAGCTCATTATATAGATTTTCAGTTGAGTTAGACTCTTCTCCAACTTGGAATAAGGCTTCAGCGTATCTGCTTGCAATTGTATTTATCATTGAGCTTCGCCTACCTCTTTTATAAAGTCATTTATTAGCTTTTCATGCTTAGACTTATCTAGGTCTTTTTCTATAACCTTAGATGCTGCAAGTAAAGCTATTGAAGAGATGTCATCTTTCACTTCATTCATAACTTTTTGTCTTTCTTGTACTATATCTTTGCTAGCTTTTTCTTTTATGCTTGTAGCTTCATTTTTAGCTGTAGATATTATTTCCTCTGATTTTTGTTCTGCTCTTAATGTAGCTTGTTTTATTATTTCTTGTCCTTGTTCTTTAGCAGAACTTAATTTTTCTTCGAATTCTTTTTTGAACTTTTCACCCTCAGATTTAGATTGTTCTCCTTGAGCTAAGTTTGTTTGAATATCTTTTTCTCTAGCTTCTATTATTCCTAAAACAGGCTTAAATAAAAGTTTCTTTAAAATAACAAACACTAAGAATGTATTTATTAATTGGAATAATAATTCATATGATATTCCAATTAGTGGTTTTAATTCCATCCTTATTCCTCCTTTCTAC
Source organism: Paraclostridium ghonii (assembly GCF_023653455.1). Classification (GTDB taxonomy): domain Bacteria; phylum Bacillota; class Clostridia; order Peptostreptococcales; family Peptostreptococcaceae; genus Paraclostridium; species Paraclostridium ghonii. The sequence continues at coordinate 1,936 of NZ_JAKEDR010000054.1, read as the reverse complement.
TAATCACAATTCGTAATTAGGAGATGGTTCCCCACCTCCTATTTATAATGCCTTAAACTTAATTCTTATAATTTTGTTATGAATGGATTAGCAAATATAAGGATTATAGCAATAACTAAACCATATATTGCTGAAGACTCTGCAACTGCAGCTCCAAGTAACATTGTTTGAGTTATATCACCTTTAGCTTCTGGTTGATTACCAACTGCCTCAGCAGCTTTACCTGCTGCGAACCCTTGTCCTATTCCTGCTCCTATACCTGTCATAACTGCAAGACCTGCTCCTATAGCTGAACCTGCTAATAATATAGCTGTTTCCATAATTGTTTCCTCCTTGAATTTCAATAATTTTTATTTTTTGTTTATTTACATATCAATTACTCTGTAGCATTTGATACAAATACCATTGTAAGCATTATAAATATGAACGCTTGTAGTACCCCAGCAAATATATCAAAGTATAAATGTAGTGGTACCGGTATTATTAATTGTCCAAAAGGTATATGTAGGCCTGTTAACTTCAAAGAAACAAATGCTAGGAAGTCATATAATAATTTCATTATAACAGCTCCACCTAATATATTACCAAATGGACGGAAACTTAATGATATAGGTTTTGCTAACTCACCTATTATATTAAGCGGTAATAAAAATGGTATTGGATCAAGTAACCCTTTGAAGTAAGATAATCCACTTGACTTGATACCTGCATAATAAATCATAAAGAATGTTATTAATGCCCATGCTAATGTAGTGTCTAAATCTGTTGTAGGTGATCTAAACCCTAATAGACCTATAAGGTTTGAAGCTGCAAAGAAGAAGAATAAACTTCCTATATATGGAACTATAAAAGGTAATTTTTTTATAGCTTTTTCTCCCATAGTATCCTTTATAAACTTATCAAATCCACCTATAACAAATTCTAAAAATATTTGTACTTTACTAGTTGGAACTTTCTTTAAGTTTCTAGTTAAGAAATAAGATGCTATAGCAAGACCTGCTATTATTATCCAACTTGTTATAACTGTATCACTTAACTTAAAGTTTCCAAAATATAATATATATTGTGCTTGACTCACAGTTACGCCTCCTTTCTTTTAAGTTTGTCTATTACTAATGTTTTACCTAATATAGAAAACTTAGTGCTCAATAAGCCTATGGTAGTTCCAATAATATTTATATGTGGAGACTTTGCCGAAACAAATAAAACCACACCTACTATTATCATCCTTATTATGTATCTACTTGTTGAATATATTTGAGCCTTATTAGTAGGATACGTTACTGATTTTTGCAACGATATAGCTAGTAATCTAAAATTTAACATAGCTATTATGCTCCCAAACACAAGACCTGTAAGCATTTCCTTTGGAGAGTTTGATAAAAAAACAATTAATATAGCTGCGATTAAATCAATTATGACTATACCTTTATTAACTTCTTTTATTTGCTTTTCTAGACTAATATTCATTTAATCACTTCCTTTTCGCATATACAATTAAGGTTTTATAAACACCACTAAATGCACCACCTATCCCTAATAAAAGGAAAATTAGCAATAAAAACGGACTGCTCCCGAATTTATCATCTAAGTACTTTCCTATAAAAGCACATCCTAAAATAGGAATTATTATCATTAGTCCTACTTGACTTAATAAAGAAAGCATGCTAAGTACTTGTACATATTTTCTATGTTTATCATCCATAAATATCATACCTCTTGTATCTTAGTTTATACATTAATCTTATTAGAAAATTATTTCTTATTATGTAAATGTATTTGTTTGAAAGATTGAATATTTTAATTGTAAATTATATTCCATTATTATATTTCTTTTAAATATTTTTATCAATACCTAATCTGCATTTTAAAGTTTCAGTTTTTTCATTTTTGTATAAATTTTGAATAATTTTTTTTTAATTATTCAATTGAACGT
>NZ_JAKEDR010000053.1 GCF_023653455.1 Paraclostridium ghonii | reverse complement strand
CTCTTGGGGTTGGTCCAGCAGGTACAGGTAAAACGTATCTTGCAGTTGCTATGGCTGTTAGGGCATTTAAAAAAGATGAAATAAGCAGAATTATATTAACTAGACCGGCAGTTGAAGCAGGAGAAAGTCTAGGGTTTTTACCAGGAGATATGAAAGATAAAGTAGACCCTTACTTAAGACCGCTATATGATGCTTTATTTGATATGCTTGGAGATGAAAAATGTGCTAAATACCTGGAAAGAGGTATAATAGAAGTAGCTCCTCTAGCTTTTATGAGAGGTAGAACTCTAGACAATGCATTTATAATACTAGATGAGGCACAAAACACAACTCCAGAGCAAATGAAGATGTTTTTAACCAGATTAGGTTTTGGATCAAAAGCTGTAGTTACAGGAGATTTAACACAAATAGATTTACCAAATAAATATAAAAGTGGATTAATTCAATCTATGGATGTCTTAAAAGATGTAGATGGTGTTGGTATAAATAAATTTACAGAAAAAGATGTCGTTAGACATGAATTAGTACAAAGAATAATTAAAGCTTATGAAAAATATGATGAAAAACAAGCATTAAATAAGTTAAGTAATGATGATAGAAACAAAAGAAGTAGGAGATAAATTATGGAAATTATATTAGACAATAGACAAGATAAAATAAAAGTAAGTGAAGAACTTTTAGAGAGAATTAATGATATAATAGTTGAGACACTACACTATGAAGGGTATGATGACAATTATGAGGTAAGTTTATCTTTTGTTGATAATGAAGAGATACATGCATTAAATAGAGAATATAGAGGGGTAGATAGAGCAACCGATGTTTTATCATTCCCTCTTTTAACAGATGAATTTGACATTGAAATAGAAGAAGAGTCTTTAGGAGATATTGTTATATCTTTAGAAAGAGCTCTAGAACAAAGTGAAGAATATAATCATAGTTTTGAAAGAGAAGTATGTTTTTTAGTGTGTCATAGTATGTTTCACTTACTAGGATACGATCATGACACTGAAGAAAATACAAAGGACATGAGAAAAAGAGAAGAAGATGTACTAAACAAGCTTAATATAACAAGGGAGTAAACTTATGGCTAAAAAGAAAGGTAAACAAGGGATAATAAATGCCTTTAATGCAGCTATTGCTGGAATTTTATACACTTTCAAACATGAAAGGAATATGAAGATACACTATTTTGTTGCAGCTTTGGTTCTTACAATTAGCTTATTTTGTGACTTTAATAAATTTGAGATGATGATATTATTATTTACAATAAGCTTAGTTGTAATATCAGAAATGTTTAATACAGCTATAGAAAAAACTGTAGACATGATAACAGATACATATCATCCATTAGCTAAAATAGCAAAAGATGTTGCTGCTGGAGGAGTACTAATAGCAAGTTTAAATGCTTGTATAATTGGATACTTGTTATTTTATGATAAGCTAGAAACTGTAGGAGGATCTGTGTTTTTTACAATAAGAAAATCACCAATTCATGTTACACTTATATGTATAGTTTTAGTTTTAATAGCAGTAGTAGTAGTAAAATCATTGACAGCTACAGGAACTCCTTTACAAGGAGGAATGCCAAGTGGGCACTCAGCACTTGCTTTTGCACTTGCTACACTTGTAACATTTATGACAGAAAGAGTTGTAGCATCAACGCTTGCATACTTAATGGCAGTCTTAGTTGCACAAAGTAGGATAGAAGGTAAAATACATACTTTTTGGGAAACGGTAGCAGGGGCGTTACTTGGAGTTTTGGTAGCTATGTTAGTTTTACAAATAGCTCAATATTAAAAGGTGGGGAGATTATTCCTGCTTTTTTTAAAAAGGAAATATAAATATACTTTTTTCTTTTTTTCTATTTTGGTATAATGTAATGTACTACTTAAAATATAAAGTACAGTTGGGGCTTAATGGAGGTTAATTAAATGGATAATAAAGAATTATTAGAAATAGCAGAAAAAGCAAGAGAAACATCTTATTCACCATATTCAAACTTTAAAGTTGGTGCAGCTCTTTTAACTAAGAGTGGTAAGGTTTTTACAGGTTGTAATATAGAATGTGCATCTTTTGGAGGAACAAATTGTGCAGAAAGAACTGCTCTATTTAAAGCTATATCTGAAGGCTATAAAGATATAGAAGCAATAGCTGTTGCTAGTACTAATTCAGAAAAAAATGAACCTACATATCCATGTGCTATATGTAGACAGGTAATAATCGAGTTTGGGCCACAAATAAGAATAATAACTGGATATTCCAAAGGTGATATACAGGAACATACTATCGGGGAATTAGTTCCATATTATTTCTCAGGTAGTGATTTCAAATAAATTAAAATAACAAAAGAAGAATTGAAAAGAGGAATTAATATGTTTAAATCAGGATTTGTTAGTATAGTAGGAAGACCTAATGTTGGGAAGTCTACTCTTATGAATAGTGTAGTTGGAGAAAAAATAGCTATAATGAGTGATAAACCTCAAACAACAAGAAATACTATACAAGCAGTTTATACAGACAAAGAGTGTCAAATGGTATTTTTAGATACACCAGGTATACATAAGCCTAAAAATAAATTAGGCGAATTTATGGTAAAATCAGCAACAGATGCATTTAGAAATGTTGATGTAGTGTTATACGTAGTTGACGAGTCTAAAAAAATTGGACCAGGAGACAGAATGATAATAGAAAATTTAAGAGGAATAAAAACTCCTAAAATTTTAGTGTTAAACAAAATCGATATGTTAAGTGAAGAAGAGTTATTCGATTTAATAAACATGTATGATGGAGAAAATATGTTTGATGCAATAGTTCCAACATGTGCATTAAAGAGTAAAAATACTGATAGATTATTAAAAGTAATAGCAGGATATCTAGAAGAAGGTCCTCAGTATTTCCCTGAGTATATGATTACAGATCAACCAGAAAGAGTTTTGGTATCAGAGCTTATAAGAGAAAAAGTATTACACTATGTTCATGATGAAATACCTCATGGAGTTGCAGTAGAAATAGAAAGAATGAAAAAAAGACCAGATAAAGATATAATAGATATATCTGCTGTTATATACTGTGAGAGAGATTCACATAAAGGTATAATAATAGGTAAAAATGGTAGAAAGCTAAAAGGAATAGGTAAATCAGCAAGAGAAGAAATTGAATTATTACTAGGTTCTCAGATTAACCTTCAAGTTTGGGTTAAAGTTAAAGAAAACTGGAGAAACCTACAAAGTTTTATAAATAACTTTGGATATACTGATAAATAATAAAGGTGGGTTTTATGGATAGGAAAGATGAACATTCCAAACAGTTGTTAAATCAAGTAGAGGATTTGATAGAAAACAATAAAATTTTAGAATTAAGAGAACTAATGGAAGAATATCATAATAGAGATATTTTTGATATATTAGAAAACTTAGATGAAGATAAACAAATAAAGCTATTTGAAATATTACCGATAGACATGGCGGCATCAATACTTGACGAAACTGACTCTGAATTTTTTAGGCATATACTTTCTAAGTTAAATACTGAACATCAAGCCAACATATTAGAAATGATGTCTTTGGATGACATGGCAGATATTTTAGGAGAATTAGAAGAAAGTGAAAGAGAAAAAATTATAAATCTACTAAATCAAGAGGATGCCCAAGATGTTAAAGAGCTTCTTATATATGAAGAAGAGTCTGCTGGAGGTATAATGACAACTGGCTATATAGCTATAAATAAAGATATGACAGCGAAAGAAGCCATAGACTATATGAGAGAAAATGCTATAGATGCAGAAACAATCTACTATATGTATGTGGTTGATAATTTTGATAAACTAGTTGGAGTATTATCTTTAAGAGAGCTTATAGTATCTAGAGATGATAGCATAATAGAAGACCTGATGAGTGAAAATATAATTTCTGTACATGTAGATGAAGATCGAGAAGAAGCTGTTAAACTTGTATCTAAATATGATCTAATAGCAATTCCAGTAATTGATAGAAATCAAATTTTAAAAGGAATTATAACTGTAGACGATGTAATTGATGTAATCGAAGAAGAAGCTAGTGAAGATATGTATAAATTTGCTGGAACATCAGAACAGGAAAGAGATACTATAGAGCAAACTAATGTAGATCCAAAAGATAAGGTACTGTCTTCTTTTAGAGCTAGGATACCATGGCTTGTAGTAACTTTAGTAGGCGGGTTTATAGCTACATTGATATTATCTAGTTTTGACTATGTGATTGATTCAAAGTATTTTTCGTTAATATATTTTGTTCCGCTTGTTACAGGAATGGCTGGGAATATAGGTACACAAGCATCAGCACTTACTGTAATGGCATTATCTAATAAACAATTAGATTTTAAAAATGTATTATTAGAAGGTATGGTAGGCGTATTTACAGGAATAATATGCAGTTTACTTATAGGAATAGCTACGTATATTTTTGTTAAGGATATAAATATAGTTTTAATAGTTTCTATATCATTGCTTATAAATATGATAATAGGGGCTATGATTGGATCATTTATTCCTATGATGTTTAAAAAAATGGACGTAGATCCGTCAATAGTTTCTGCTCCATTAATAGCTACATCCCTTGATATAATAGGAATAGTTATCTATTTTTTAATTACAACAATTACATTGTCAAAAATTGTCTAACAACTTGACGTATTTTTTCCCCCTTTCTTACTAAAAATATAATATAAGCGTAAGAAGGGGGTTTTTAAAAATGAACAATATGTGTTGGGAAGTTTTTAAAAAAACAGGGAGTATAGAAGCCTATCTATACTTGAAAAATAGCATAAATATAAATAATGGAGAAGTCAATATAAACAGGGAGATAGAAAGCGATCATGATAATTGTGAACACCCAGGGGATAGTACTAAGATCAGCAAGATATAAAGAAAGTGATTTAATTTTAACTATATTTACACGAAAACTTGGGAAGATATCAGCTATAGCTAAAGGTGCAAAACGAAATAAAAGCTCGTTACTATCCTCTTCTCAAGTTTTCTCATACTCTAACTTTACCTTAAAAAATCAAGGTAATATGTATAGAGTGAGTCAAAGCGAGATTATTAAAAATTTTTATAATATTGCATATGACATAGAAGCTTTTTCTTATGCAACATATATAACAAGCTTGGTAGATGGATCTATATATGAAAACCAAACTAATAATAGACTTTTTGTGTTATTAGCGCAAACTCTTTACCTATATACTCAAAATGAAGTTGATAAAGAATATGTAACTAGAGCATTTGAACTAAAGTTTTTAGACTACATAGGTTTTAAGCCGATAGTAAATAAATGTGTCAACTGTAATACTACAAATCTTAAAAGTAGCGTATTTAATGTTGATGAAGGTGGAATACTATGTGAAAAGTGTAAAAAAAATCATGTATACAATTTCAAAATTGATAGCACTACTATAAAGTTAATGGATTATATTTTTAGGAATGATATATTAACTTGTAGTAAAGCTAAAGTATCAAAATACTTAGTTAATGAGCTTACAAAAATATTAAGAGTATACATTCAGGTTTACGTTGACAACGCAAACATAAAATCATTACACTTATTACAGGGAATAGAAAATAATAAGGGAGCTGATATCGATGACTGATATAACATTAGAAAAAATAGATCAAGTATTAGAAAGAGTTCCAAGTGCAAGTTATTCAGAAGCTAAAGAAGCGCTAGTAATTAGTGAGGGAAATGTATTAGATGCAATAATATATTTGGAACAAAATAAAAAGACTACTAAAGCTAAATTTAAAGCAAAAGAAAAAATGGAAAATGCTTTAGGAAAAGATGCAGAAGAAATAAAAAATCAATTAAAAGAAATGCTAAAAAGAAGTAATGTCATAAGAGTAATAGTTGAAAAAGATGATAAGATTATAATGAATATTCCTCTAACAGTTGGAGTTGTTGGATTAGCACTAGGACCTTTAGTTACATTAGTAGGACTTTCAGCGGCTGTAATAGGCAAATTTAACATAAAAGTTCAGAATGAAGAAGACAAAAGCGTTGTTGATTTAGGAGAACTAAATGAAGAAACGTTAAATATGTTAAAAAATATGTTAACAAGCACTGCAAAGGAAGTTAGTGATGTAGTTAAACATAATAAAAAAGATGACAAAGATATAACTGAAGAATTAATAAAAGAGGATGAGGATATTATTAAATAATAAAAAACTGTTGACAAAACTAATATCTAATAATATTGACAAATACTCTATATTTTGATATTCTAAAAGTTAGAAAATAACCATTTAATGGCCTTTCGTGTAAACGAAAGGCTTTGTTTTTAATACAGGAGGTATTCGTATGAATTTTCAAAATATGATACTAACATTACAAGATTATTGGGCTAAACAAGGATGTATAATGATGCAACCTTACGATGTAGAAAAAGGTGCAGGAACAATGAACCCAAATACATTCTTAAGATCTTTAGGACCAGAACCTTGGAAAGTATGTTATGTAGAACCATCTAGAAGACCGGCAGATGGGAGATACGGTGAGAATCCAAACAGATTATATCAGCATCACCAATTCCAAGTTATATTAAAACCATCTCCAGATAATATCCAAGAGTTATACTTAGGAAGTTTAGAAGCTATAGGAATAGATACAAAAGCACACGATATAAGATTTGTTGAAGATAACTGGGAAGCAACTGCTGTTGGAGCATGGGGTCTTGGTTGGGAAGTTTGGTTAGATGGTATGGAAATAACTCAATTTACTTACTTCCAACAAGTTGGAGGAATCGAGTGTGAGCTTGAAACAGGAGAAATTACATACGGTTTAGAAAGACTAGCTATGTACCTTCAAGAAGTTGAAAGTGTATATGATTTAAAATGGAATGATAAAATAACATATGGAGAAGTATTTAATAGAGCTGAGTATGAAAACTCTGTATATGCATTTGAAGAGTGTGATGCAGATATGTTATTTAATTTATTTGATGTATATGAAAAAGAAGCACTAAGACTTATGGAAAAAGGATTAATAACTCCATCTTATGATTATGTGTTAAAATGTTCTCACACGTTCAATACTCTAGATGCAAGAGGAGCTATAGGTGTAAGCCAAAGAGCTTCATTTATAAGTAGAGTTAGAAATATGGCTAGAACAGTAGCTAAATCTTATATAGAATTAAGAAAAGAAATGGGATACCCACTTTTAAAGGAAGGTGACAAATAATGAAAAATTACCTTTTATTTGAAATAGGTGTTGAGGAATTACCTGCGAGATATGTAAACTCAGCAATGGAACAATTAAAAACTAATATAGTGAAGTCTTTTAATGAAAATAGAATAACTTTTGATGAAGTTAATGTATATTCTACACCAAGAAGATTAACTGTTATAGTTGATAATATATGTGAAAAGCAATGTGATTTAGAAGAAGAAGTAAAAGGACCAGCTAAGAGAATAGCTGTTGACGCTGAAGGTAACTATACTAAACCACTTTTAGGATTCATGAAGAGCAAAGGTATAAAAGAAGAAGATTTATACTTTAAACAAGTTGGGAAGGAAGAATATGCTTTCGGTAAAATAAAGCAAGATGGTCAATTAAGTAGCGAAGTTCTTAAAAATATACTTCCAGAAGCTATAAAATCTATGACATTCCCTAAGGCTATGCGTTGGGGTGGAAAGAATATGAGATTCATAAGACCGATAAGATGGATGGTTTGTATATTAAATGATTGTGTTCTTACTATAGAATTAGAAGGTATAGTATCATCGAACACTACTAAAGGACATAGATTCTTAGGAGAAAGTGAATTTGAAGTGAATACTTTAAATGAATACCTAACTAAGTTAGAAGAAAACTTTGTAATATTAAACCAAAACGAAAGAAAAGAATTAATAAAGAAACAATGTGATGAAGTTGCAAAATCTTTAGGTGGAGAAATCGAATTTGATGAAGAATTACTTGAAGAAGTAACTCACTTAGTAGAATACCCAACTGCATTTTACGGAGAGTTTGATGAAGATTATGCTAAGCTTCCAAAAGAAGTTGTAATAACACCTATGAAGCAACATCAAAGATATTTCCCAGTTTTAAAGGATGGTAAGTTACTTCCAAACTTTATAGCTGTTAGAAATGGAGATAGCCACAAAATCGATAATGTTAAAAAAGGTAATGAAAAAGTATTAGAAGCTAGACTTGCAGATGCATTATTCTTCTACAAAGAAGACACTAAGAAGTCTTTAGAAAGTTACATAGAAAAATTAAAAACTGTTGTATTCCAGGCTAAACTTGGTACAGTTTATGATAAATCTTTAAGAATAGAAAAATTATCTAATGATATATTAGAAAAATTAAAACAATCAGATATAAAAGAAGATGCACTTCGTGCAGCTAAATTATGCAAAGCAGACTTAGTTACAGGAATGGTATTTGAGTTCACTGAACTTCAAGGTGTAATGGGAAGAGAATATGCAAAAGTAGGTGGAGAAAATGAAAATGTAGCACAAGCTATATTTGAACACTACTTACCTAGATTTGCAGGAGATATACTTCCATCTACTAAATGTGGTATAGTTTTATCTATAGCTGATAAACTAGATTCTATAGCAGGATTCTTCGCTATAGGAATACAACCGACAGGATCACAAGATCCATACGCTTTAAGAAGACAAGCATTAGGAATAATAAACATATTAATGGATAAGAACTTAGATATAAGTTTAAGAGAACTTATATCATTAACTCTTGATAACTATTCATTTATAGAATTTGATAAAAATGAAGTTTTAAATCAAATAGTGGAATTCTTCAAAGATAGAATAAAGAACTTATTTAGAGATTTAGGCATAAGATATGATGTTATAGAGGCTATATTAAGTTCTAATATAGATGACATAGCTGATATGTACGCTAGAGCTAAGGCTTTAAACTCTTGGATAGACAAAGATGAGTTAGTTGAAATGCTAACAGCATTTAATAGAGTTGCAACTTTAGCAGAAAAAGCTGAAACTAAAGAAGTTAATATAAACCTAATGAGAGAAGAAGCAGAATTTAATTTATATCAACAATTCCAAGAAACACGTTCAAATGTTGAGCACTTATTAGCTAATAAAGAATATACAAAAGCTCTTGATGCATTTGCATCATTAAGGCCAGCAATAGATAATATGTTTGATTCAGTAATGATAATGGACAAGGACGAGGCTATAAAGAACAACAGATTAGCTACATTAAAACAAATATATGACATAATGTTAAATATTTGTGACCTATCAAAGATAGTGTACAAATAATCTGCTTAAATAACCGAGGGAATTTTTCCTCGGTTATTTAAATCCTTAATAAAAATACTTAGAGGGTAAAATTTACCTAAAGTGGGATAAAAAAAGACCCTATGGTTAAACTGTAATTAATAAATAAGAAATTAAATATATAAATTTAATTTCTATATTTACAACACAATATAAAAAATATATAATATACTATATAATATAAAAACGGATAAACAGTGTATCACAATAAAGAGGAGTGTGATTATTATTCAACTTAATAATAGACAACTAAAGATAATAGATATCGTTAAAGAAAGTGAGCCTATAACTAGCGAAAGTATAGCAGCAAAACTTAATGTAACTAGAGCTACATTAAGATCTGATTTAGCTATACTTACTATGACTGGAGTATTAGATGCAAGGCCTAAGGTTGGGTATTTTTATTCAGGGATAGATAAAGTAAACTTATTGGGAGATAAAATAAAGAATAAAACTGTATCGGACATAATGAGTATGCCTATAATGGTAACACAAGATGCAAGCGTATATGATACTATAGTAAATATATTTTTATCAGATGTTGGAAGTGTATTTATCATAGATGATGAGAAAGAGTTATGTGGGATAGTATCAAGAAAAGATTTATTAAAGGCAACTATAGGTGGAGGGGATATAAATAAAATACCTGTAGGTATGATAATGACAAGAACTCCTAATGTTGTAACTGTTACAAGTGAAGATACTGTTGTACTAGCAGCAAAGAGAATAATAGAACACGAAGTAGATTCAATACCTGTTGTAGAAGAAATAAAAGGGGATAATAAAATAACAAATAAAGTTGTTGGTAGAATTTCTAAGACTAACATAACAAAACTATTTTTAGAGATAGCGGATAATTAAAGGAGGAGTATATGGATAATTTAGTCATATATGTAATATCAGACTCAGTGGGGGAAACAGCTCAACAAGTTACTAAAGCTGCAATATCTCAATTTCAACTAAAGGGTGACTACGAAATAAGAAGATTTCCATATGTTGTAGAAGTTAATTTTTTAGAAGAAATATTAAAAAGTGCTAAAGAAGAAAGTGCAATAGTTGTATATACATTAGTTGAAAAAGAACTTTTAGTATTTACTGAAGATTACTGTAGCAAGGAAAACTTAAGTTGTGTTGATTTAATGACTCCAATTCTAAAGCAAATTGCTAGTAAAATAGGAGTTAATCCAAGAAGAGAACCTGGTATTATAAGAAAATTAGATGAAAGTTATTTTAAGAGAGTAGAAGCTATAGAGTTTGCTGTTAAATATGATGATGGAAAAGATCCTAGAGGTATACTACAAGCGGATATAATTTTACTTGGAATATCAAGAACATCTAAGACGCCACTAAGTATGTATCTAGCAAATAAGAATATAAAGGTAGCTAATGTTCCTTTAGTTCCAGAGATACCAATACCTAAGGAAGTATTTGAAATAAATCAAAAGAAAATAATAGGACTTACTAATACTCCAGAAAAGTTAAATCAAATAAGACAAGAAAGATTAAAAGCTTTAGGTTTATCAAGTAATGCGAATTATGCTAAATTTGATAGGATACTTCAAGAGTTAGATTACTCTGATAAAGTAATGAAAAAAGTAGGATGCCCAGTTATAGACGTATCAAGTAAAGCAATAGAGGAAACAGCTGGAATCATAATGGACATAATGAAAGAAAATGGGCTTAAAGTATTTAGAGATAATGATAAATAGGATTTTAGTGCACATCGGAAAAGGAAAAGTTTCGGTGTGTAGGATAAATCTTATTTATTATATAGGGAATGTTCGTTTTAAACTTATTTGTCTCATCCAGACAAAGACCTAAAATACCCGGTCTTTAAGTCTTACTTCAACAAATAAGTTTAAAACTTCACTATACTACACACTTAAATAAGATTTTTTAGAAATGGGTCAGATAATAAGAAATCGTTTACATGAATTATAAAAATAATAACTAAAATTTTAGTTATTATTTTTATAATAAATTTTTTATAATAATTTAATCACGTTTGAATACAATATACGGTATATCTGTATAAAAATCATACTAGGAGGAGTTTTGAATGAGTAAGTTTGTTTATAGTTTTGCTGAGGGGTCAAAGGAAATGAAGAGTCTTTTAGGTGGTAAAGGTGCTAACTTAGCCGAGATGACTAAGATAGGCTTACCAGTACCTCCAGGTTTTACAATTACAACAGAGGCTTGTAATGACTATTATGTGAATAATGAAAGTATAAGAGAAGGTATAATTTTACAAATAGAAGAAAATCTAGGAGATTTAGAAAAATGTTTAAATAAGAAATTAGGATGTAATGAAAACCCATTATTATTATCTGTTCGTTCTGGTTCGGTATTTTCAATGCCAGGTATGATGGATACTATATTAAACTTAGGGCTTAATGATATTTCAGTTAAGGCAATAGCTAAAAATACTAATAATGAGAGATTTGCATATGACAGTTATAGAAGATTTATACAAATGTTTTCAGATGTTGCAATGGGAGTTCCAAAGTATAAATTTGAAAATGCTTTAGATAAAATAAAAGAAGAAAAAGGATATAAATTTGATACAGATCTTACAAGTGAGGATTTAAAAGTACTAGTAGAAGAATACAAGAAAATATATAAAAAAGAATTAAGACAAATTTTCCCAGAAGATCCAAAAGAGCAATTGATGTTAGCTATAAAAGCTGTATTTAAATCATGGAATAACCCAAGAGCTAACGTATACCGTAAATTAAATGATATTCCTCATAATTTAGGAACTGCTGTTAATATACAATCTATGGTATTTGGAAATATGGGAGAAACTAGTGGAACAGGAGTTGCATTTACAAGAAACCCATCTACTGGAGAAAATAAATTATTTGGAGAATATTTAATAAATGCACAAGGAGAAGACGTTGTTGCAGGAATTAGAACTCCAAAAGATATTGAAACTTTAAAAGAAGCTATGCCAGTTATATATGATGAATTTGTAAAAATAACTCATATACTTGAAAATCACTATAAAGATATGCAAGACATAGAGTTTACTATAGAAAACGAAAAATTATATATACTTCAAACTAGAAATGGAAAAAGAACTGCAAAAGCAGCTATAAACATTGTAGTTGAGTTAGTTGAAGCAAATATAATAGATAAAAAAGAAGCTATAATGAGAATTGAGCCTAATCAATTAGATCAATTACTACATCCAAATTTTGAAGAAAAATCATTAAAAAGTGCTAAACTTATAGCTAAAGGATTACCAGCTTCTCCAGGTGCTAGTTGTGGTAAAGTATACTTTAATGCAAATGATGTTGTAAAAGCAGCTGAAAAAGGAGAAGAAGTTATACTTGTAAGATTAGAGACTTCACCAGAAGATATAGAAGGTATGGTTGTAGCACAAGGTATCCTTACAGCTAGAGGAGGTATGACATCTCACGCAGCGGTTGTTGCTAGAGGTATGGGTAAATGTTGTGTTGCTGGATGTGGTGAAATAAAAGTAGATGAATACTACAAAGAAATAACTGTAGACGGATTAGTTATAAAAGAAGGAGATTATATATCTCTAGATGGATCAACAGGATGTGTTTACTTAGGAGAAATAGAAAAAACAGATGTTGCTCTTACTGGAAACTTTGAAACTCTTATGAATTGGGTTGATAAGTACAAAACATTACAAGTAAGAACTAATGCAGATACTCCAAGAGATGCAAGTGTTGCTATAAAATTTGGAGCAGAAGGTATAGGATTATGTAGAACTGAGCATATGTTCTTTGATGAAGATAGAATACCAGCAGTTAGAGAAATGATTTTATCAAAAACATTAGAACAAAGATTAGTTGCTCTTGAAAAATTATTACCAATGCAAAGAGAAGATTTTATTGAAATATTTAAGGTTATGGATGGAAGGTACGTGAATATAAGATTACTAGATCCACCATTACATGAGTTCCTACCTCATGATGATGAAGCTATAGAATCTTTAGCGAAAACTATGGGTCTTGAAGTTAAAGAAATAAGAAAGAGAATAGTAGATTTACAAGAGTTAAATCCGATGCTTGGACATAGAGGGTGTAGATTAGCAATAACTTATCCAGAAATAGCTATGATGCAAGCAAAAGCTATAATACAAGGCGCTATAGAAGCTAAAAAAAGTGGGGTAGAAGTTAATCCAGAAATAATGATACCTTTAGTAGGAGAAGTTAAAGAATTAAAAACTATAAAGGAAAATGTAATATCTGTAATGAATGAAGAAATAGAAAAATGTGGAGTTAAAGTAGATTATACAGTTGGAACTATGATAGAAGTTCCAAGAGCTTGTTTAACTGCCGATGAAATAGCTACTGAAGCTGATTTCTTCAGCTTTGGAACAAACGACTTAACTCAGATGACTTTTGGATATTCAAGAGATGATGCAAATAAATTCTTAGGAGATTATATAAATAGTGAAATACTTGAAAAAGATCCATTCCAAGTATTAGATCAAAATGGAGTTGGAAAATTAGTTCAAATGGCAGCTAAATTAGGTAGAGGGGTTAAGCCTAATATTAAATTAGGTATATGTGGGGAGCATGGAGGAGAGCCATCTTCTATAGAATTCTGTTATAAAACAGGATTAAACTATGTTTCTTGTTCACCATATAGAGTACCTATTGCTAGACTTGCATCAGCTCAAGCAGCGATAAAAAATAATAAGTAGTAAACAAAAAGGAATTGAGATAACTCAATTCCTTTTTACTTATCATGAAATTGTATTAATCTAGAAATAGCTAATAAACTATGAATATAAGCAATACAGAGTAATGTATAAAAGTAAAAAGACTTTTGAGCAACGGACGAAATCGTTGGCGATATGAAGTGGTTCGCAGACGTAGTCGCTCAAGCAAAGCGAATTTTTACATTCTCTTAATGTTGTTTACCGATAGTTAACATATATCTAATTTATATTTAACATAGTTACTTTATTATAAAAATGTAAAGAAAATTCAAATAAAAGAATAAATGACAAAGAAGTAGGAAAAATAATAAGGTAATTATAAAAATTATAGCTTAGCGGAGGTTAAATTATGTTTAAAAAGAAAATTGGAGTTTTATTAATGAGTACTATAATGATAGGAACATTAGCTGTAGGATGTGGATCTAAAGATTCTAGTGGAGGTAAAAGCGATAAGGTATCTGTATCGGGATCAACTTCAGTAGGACCTCTTATGGAAAAAGAAGCAGAAGCATATAAATCAGTAGATCCTAATGTATCTATAGAAATAAATCAATTAGGATCATCAGCAGGTATAAAAGATGCAATAAATGGAGTAGCAGAAATAGGAATGTCATCTAGGGATTTAAAAGATGAAGAAAAACAAGATGGACTTAAAGAACATAAAATAGCAGTAGACGGAATTGGAATAATAACTCACAAAAATAATGAAGTTAAATCACTTACAATGGATCAATTAAAAGGAATATACACTGGAAAGATAACTAACTGGAAAGAAGTTGGTGGAAAAGATGCTCCTATAGTTGTAGTTTCAAGAGAAGATGGATCAGGAACTAGAGATGCATTCCAAGAAATCGTTGGATATGAGTCAACAGACTTAACAAAAGAAGCACAAATAAGTGATGGAAATGGTAATGTAAAATCAACAGTAGCTGGAAATGAAAATGCGATAGGATACACATCATTTAGTTACTTAGATGATAGTATACATACACTTCAAGTAGATGGAATAGATGCTACACCAGAAAATGCTAAAGATGGGAAATATAAGTTATCAAGACCATTCTTATTAGTATATAAAGAAGATAAATTAAGTGAAAATGGTAAAAAGTTCATAGATTATATATCAAGTGAAGAGGGACAAAAAGTAGTAGAAGAAGATGGTTTAATAAGAATAAAATAATAAAATAGTAAAAAACTCTTTCTAAAAATAAAAATTTAGAAAGAGTTTTTTTATTAATCTATAACACAAATACACTTACTACCATATTATATATTATTAACTTTTATATTTTATATAGGGGGGATAAGATTGATTAAATGTCCAAGATGTGGTAAAGAAGTATCAAATAGACCAGGTACAGTATGTCCAAAATGTGGGCTTGATGTAGGGAGGGTAACTGAAAAAGTAAGATGCCCAGAAGCTAGTTGTAGGGCCTTAGTTTCTAAAAAATTAGAGTATTGTCCAAAATGTGGATGTAAGTTAAAAGGATATAATTTAAATGAAATATTAAAAATAGCAAAGATGAGATTTAATAATAATTTTCCAGATGAAGAATAAGAGCTTTTTAAAAGCTCTTTTTTTGGTTAAAATATTATATATTAAATAAAAATTATGGAGGTATTTTATTGCAAATAAATCAATTAAGATATTTTATAGAAGTAGCTAGAACTGGATCTATGAATCAAGCTGCAAGCAATTTATTTATATCACAACCTAATTTAAGCAAATCAATATCAAATTTAGAAGAAGAGTTTAAAATAAAAATATTTTATAGAACAAATAGAGGCGTAAAATTAACAAAAGAAGGAAAAGACTTTTTAACATATGCAACTTATATAATAAACCAAATAGATAATTTAGAAAGAATATATTCTGATTTATCTCAAGAAAGTGGATTTAAATTAGAAATTTCTAGTATGAAGTTATATACTTTAGGGGTTATACTAAGCGAGTTATATAAGAAAGTTGAAAGTAAAAAAATAAAAATTTCTTTAAAAGAAACATACAAAGAAAAAATAATAGAAGATGTATTTAAAATGAAGTCTGAAATAGGAATAATAGCTCTTTCAAATATGCAAGAGAGAGTATTTAAGGGAGTTCTAGAAAATAGGAATTTAGAATTTAATCCTATTTGTAAGGATAGAGTATATATATACATAAGTAAGAATAATCCTTTATATAATAATAAAGTTATAAAGGCAGAGGAGTTAAATGAATATATATGTGTGCATTTAGTAGAAGAACCTATAAATGCACTTACATATAGTGTAGAGGCAGATTTACTAGGATTTTCTAACAAGGATAAATCCATATATTTAAATGATAAAGAGACTATAACTCAGTTTGTATTAGAAACAAATGCGTATGTAGTAGCATCAGGGTTTAATAAAATAGAAAATATTAGAGGGATAAGGGCTATTCCTCTTGAAGATGAGAGTATTTACTTTACAGTTGGATGGATTAAAAGAAAAAAAGAAGAATTATCATATGAAGCAAATATATTTTTAGAAATATTTTTAGGAAATATGAGGAATCTACATTAGGTATAAATTATAGTTATAACTAGTAATAATATATATGTATTAACGATAAATCTCTGAATTTGATAGTATATTAATATAACTTTATCAAAGGAGGAGTAGATTAAATGGAGACAGTTATAGATAAATCGAGCATAATGGAAGATGATAATATAGGGAAAGTTTTATGGAAATTTGCCATACCAGGAATTATAGCGAGTTTAATAAGTGCATTATACAATATCATAGATACTGCATTTATAGGAATGCTAAATGACACATTAGCAATGGCTGCAGTATCAGTTGTATTTCCTTTATTTATATTAATCAATGCAATAGGACAATTAATAGGAGTAGGAGCAGCATCCTATATAGCAAGACTTCTAGGGGGTAAAGATAAAAATAGTGCAGATGATGTAGCATCAACTGCAATAATATCATCAGTAATCGTAGGAATTATATTTACTATCTTGATATTAATATTTTTAAAACCTATTTTAAGATTGTTAGGAGCTACAGAAAATGTAATGCCATATGCTATGGTATATGCAAAACCTATTGCAATGGGAGCAAGTTTGCCAATCATTATGCCTACACTTGCAAACATTGTAAGATCAGAAGGAAATACAAAATTTAGTGCAGTAGCAGTCGCTTTAGGAGCAGTAATAAATATTATCTTAGACCCAATATTAATGTTTAATTTTAATATGGGGGTTGTAGGAGCATCTGTAGCTACGGTAATAGGTCAGCTTGCATCAGTTGCTTTGTTATTATCTTATTTTATAACAAAGAAAAGTTATTTAAAATTGAGTTTGAAAAACTTTAAATTATCAAAGCGTATATATGGAGAGATTGTTTCTGTTGGTACTGCAACTTTTTTAATACAAGCTTTAATAAGTGTATCAATGGGGCTTTTAAATATAGCATCAAAACCATATGGAGACGAGCTAATTGCATCATTTGGGATATCATTAAGATTATCTGCATTGGTTATGTTTGTTGTTTTAGGATATAATCAAGGGTTTCAGCCTATTGCAAGTTATAACTACGGAGCAGGAAATTATGAAAAATTAAGACAAGCAATAAATATATCTATAAAAAGAACAACTATATTTTCAACAATATCAACAATAATTTTAATGGTATTTGCACCTGTGGCTATAAATATATTTAGTAATGATCCAGTTGTTATAGAAATAGGAGCTAAAACTTTAAGATATACACTTTTATTATTCCCTTTACTAGGATTTACACAATTATATGCAGTGTTATACCAATCCTTAGGTATGCCAAAAGAAGCTTTAATTGTAGGAACTGCTAGACAAGGTATATTTTTCTTCCCATTAATTATAATATTACCTAGATTAATGGGTGTAAATGGAATATTGCTTACTCAGGCGTTTGCAGATTTATTTACAGTAATATTAACTGCATTTTATGCACATAAGACTAATAAGTATTTGAAAGATATGGCATCAAAAAAAGTAAATGATAGTACATGCTTATCTAATTAAAGTTATATAATTCAACACCATTCAATTTAGCATTACGAAAATGTAAGCTGTATGTAAGATTATTAAATACCTCTTAATTTTATTTTAAGTTAAAATAACTTAGTAATAAAATTAGGAGGTATTTTTATGAAAAAGATTAATGCGTTTCAACTAAAGATATTTGCACTTATATTAATGTTAATGGATCATTTATATTTTGCATTTCCAAATGTTTTTCCAATTTGGATTCATCCATTATCAAGAGTTGTAGCACCAATATTTGCATTTTTATTAGTAGAGGGATTATTTCATACTAGAAATAAACTGAAATATAATTTGAGATTATTTGGATGGGCTGTATTTATGCAAGCTGGAAATATGATTATTAATTTTGCACTTAAATCAAAAGAGATTACAGCTGATAATAATATATTTCTAACATTGGCACTAGGCCTTACTATTATAAATTTAATAGAATATAGTAAAAAGAAACAGTTAACTAAAAAACTACTTATTTTATTATTAGCAATAGTTT